>CAIZMD010000559.1 GCA_903933995.1 uncultured Bacteroidota bacterium | reverse complement strand
ATTGACTAGTTTTACTGGTTGTCCCTGATCTAGAATAAAAACTGCAAAAGCTTTAATTGTTTCCGTTCCTTTATTTTCTAACAAAACCATGCCGCCCCCTTTTTTGGTAACAGTGGGTTGGTCAGGTACCGCATCATCAATCCAAGGCATGGGTGGCACTAGGGCTGGATAGTAGTAATAATTATTTCTCAGAGAGTCATTCCAACCGTTAGGGTTTTTCTCAAATACCTTACTGTTAAAATAAACAGACCCTGGTGTGGTTGGGTACTTGCGCAACAATTCTAATTGCTTGGGTATTTCATTGGGATTTCTCCAAGCAGCATTGGTGCCGGCCCTATAAAATCCATGACCAATAAATAATTGCTTGCCATAACAGTGTTGGTTCCACCAGTCAAGTAATACATCATAATCTGCCAATTTGTGACCACGTTCCCAATAGAGTTGTGGTACCACATAGTCTATCCAACCTTTTTCTAACCAAAGTAAAATATCGGCATAGAGGTCATCATAATTGGTTTGTCCACCCTTGGTGTCGCTACCCATGGGGTCTTGACTTTTGTTACGCCAAATCCCAAAAGGACTGATGCCAAATTTCACACGTGGGTTGGCGGTTCTAATGGTCTGATATAAAAGTTTGATAATACTATCTACATTGCTTCTACGCCAATTCTCTTTATTCATGCCATTGCCATACAACTGATAAGAAGCTTGATCTGGGAATTCCTTACCTGCTATGCGATAAGGGTAGAAATAATCATCCATATGAATGGCGTCAAGGTCATACCTGCTAACAATGTCTTTGACAACTCTTGCCGTATGTTGTTGCACTTCTGGCAATGCTGGGTTAAAATATTTCTTGTCTCCATATACCAAAAACCATTCTGGGTGTAATCGCGTTAAATGTGTTGGCGCAACAGAAGATGTTTTCATGTTGAATACCGCTCTATATGGGTTCATCCAAGCATGAAACTCTAAACCACGAATATGTGTTTCTTGAATCATGAATTCAAGTGGGTCATAGTAAGGAACTGGGGCCTTTCCCTGTTTACCTGTTAAGAATTCGCTCCAAGGTTCTAGTGAAGAAGGATATAAAGCATCGCCGGCAGGCCTAATCTGCACAACAACTGCATTCATGCCGTTCTGTTGGTGCATGTCTAGCAATTTAATAAACTCAGCTTTTTGCTCTGCAACAGAAATGTTCTTGCTACTGGGCCAATCAATATTGTCTACAGTTGCTACCCATACAGCTCTGAACTCGTAATTGTTGGAATGCTTTACTTGGGCATTGCCGGAAAACAAGCTGCAGATCATTGCAGCACATAATGCGGGAAATAGCTTCATCCCGCGAAGATAAAACCTTGTTTTCAGGCAAAAATGGAATGTGGAATGATTCTGATTTCTTCAGGAGGTAATGCACATTGTTTAATGGTGTATATCGCGCAGCTTATCTAGCAAATGGTTCAACTGCTTTGCTTCTTGTTCATCAAGACCACTTAGTAGTTTGTCCGTATCCTCATTTCTATTGTCCAATTCCAGTAACAAAGCCATTCCCTTATCGGTAATGCGTATGTCTACTAAGCGTTTATCCGCTTCACAAACTGCTTTTTCAACCAATTCTTTTTT
>CAIZMD010000558.1 GCA_903933995.1 uncultured Bacteroidota bacterium | reverse complement strand
TTTCTCCCAATGGAGCAGGGCAACATTTAATCTTAACTGCCCAAGAAGTAAATGACCTGATTGCTTTTCTGAAAACCCTCTCTGGCAATAGCATTTATGCAGACAAAAAATGGAGCAACCCTTTTTTATAAATCTTTTTTGTAGATTGAGAAAAATCTATTCTATTCAATGTCTATTAGCAGAAGAAAATTCCTACTTGGCGGCTTTATAGTCACGGCAGGAGCTCTTTTATTAGATGCATTTTGGGGCGAACAATTTTTCATTGAACAGAAGCTTGTCTATCTAGACACTGACCCTTTATCTGATAAGCATTTGAAGCTATTGCAGTTATCAGATTTACACTTACAATCGGTTAATTATCAACTAGAACAATTGGCCAAGGATATCAACAGAGAGCAACCAGATTTGATTGCCATTACAGGCGATTCTATTGATGCAGGTAAAAACCATTATGTCTTAGATGAATTCTTACAACTCATAGATAAAAACATACCCAAAGTAGCCATCTTGGGTAATTGGGAATACTGGGCTGGATTGAGTTTTAGTGACCTCACAGATATTTACCAAAAACACAATTGTCAGTTGTTGGTCAATCAGAATAAGCGTTTTGAATTAAAAGGAAAATCCGTTTCCATCACAGGTATTGACGATTATATTGGGGGCAAACCCGATTTTGAAAGCGCTGTAAAAGATCATCAACCCAGTGACTATCATATTGTTTTAAACCATTGCCCAATTTATAGTGACACCATTGCAAAAATGCAAGGCGGAACTACCAAGACCGATTTAATTTTGTCTGGTCACACTCATGGAGGGCAATTAAATATTATGGGCTATGCCCCATTCAAACCCTGGGGAAGTGGTAAATATTTAAAGGGCATGTACCACCAAAACAATACCAGAATCTATGTTTCAAGGGGCATTGGTACTACTAAATTGCCCATTCGTTTTGGCGCCAGATCAGAAGTCACTTTGTTTCATTTGAAAGCATAAGTACATTTAAAAATTGCATTGATGATGATCAATACAATTGGGATAAAATAGACCTTGATTGGCTTTCCTAGTAACATAAAATAAGAAAGCCACCCATAAGGTGGCTCTCTATAACCAATCGTCCTATCCATAACCAAACCAACTATTTTATTTATTAGGAACCTGAAAACTTGTTACACTTGATCCAGTGGCAGCAAGACTTGGAAATACGGTGTTGCCATTTTCTGGATGACTAAACGCATCATCTACTTTACCATCGCCAAAGGCTTTTACATAAATTGTTTGTCCTTTTTTGAATCCCATTTTCTCCAATTCAGTAGTTGTGAATTGATAATTATTGGGATTATCATTCATACCACTTACCAAAACCTTTCTTTCTGCTTGATACTGCTTGGCATCTACTTGACTATTAGCAGAAAAGAACAGTCTAATAGCTTTTTGTTCATTGTTATTATTGAAAAATATAGGTTTAATACTTACTGCACCACTTGCAATTCCAAGTTCAATTAATCCAGCTATACCAGGTTCGTTACTTAGGTCTTTGATTTGTAAACTAGTAACTTGAATATTAGATACCTGATTCATCATGGCTGTTTTTTCAATCAATGTAAATTGCTGTGCTGTTGTTTGATGATCAATTTGGGCAAAGATTCCTGACCCATATCCAACTTTTGAATAACTGATTTGGTATTTTCCAAAGGGAATTGCTTTTAAAGAAAATTGACCGCTTTGATCAGTAGTGGTTGTAAATGCGCCATTATTAGTACTGATTATAATTCCACTATGGTCTGACAATTTATGACCATCAAGGTCTACTAACTCTACCCTACCCTGAATACTAGCTGTTGGAATTCCCTGTTCTGTAGTGGGATTAATGATACCATGTTCCGTACTATTCTTGCTGCAAGCTGTAGCAAATACTAGCGTTAATGCAATCAGGGCTAATTTGATGTTGTTCAACTTTTTCATCTTGTTTGTTTTAGTTGTTTTGGTGTATTTTGTTGTTGTTTGTATAGCAAAAATGCCCCGGCCAACTTAAAGCCGTCTTAAAGCCATCTTAAAGATGGATTAAAACTATATTATTGATTATCAATTGATTACGTAATGAACAGACGGAAAATATGGGTTTCGCTAGATCTTAAGACCATTTATTTAAGCATAGCATTACTAGTAGTAACCAGTTTTCAACCATTAAAAGCCCAAATTGCTTTTGGCGATAAGTGTATTGGCCTTTGGGAGGGAACCATGTATTTATATGGTAAGGGACAATTAAGAGACAGTGTTCTTGTTCAATTGTCCGTTCAGAAAACAGCTAGTCCTAATACTTGGTCTTGGAAAACCAGCTATCTTTCTAAAACGCAGCCAATGGTAAAGGATTATAAATTGGTTTTAAAAGACGCTACAACAAATACTTATGTAACGGATGAAGGAGATGGCATTGTTCTAAAAGACTATTTATTTAATAATAAGCTTTATAATGTGTTTGAAACACAAGGCATTTTTTTGACTTCTAGCTATGAATTGATTGGTGACCAATTAATTTTTGAAGTTAGTTCAGGCAAAAAATTAGAGGAAGAAAATAAAGCTGTTACTAACTATTCGGTTACAAGTTTACAAAGAGTCGTTTTCAAAAAATCTACATCACAACCCAATCAATAAGCACATGCACCCATTACAAATTGTTAACCAAGTTGAAATCAAAGCTCCCGCTTCCAGTGTCTGGGATGCGTTAACCAATCCTGCCATGACCAAGCAATACATGTTTGGATGCGAAACCATTTCTGATTGGGAAATTGGAAGTGAATTGTTGTGGCAAGGAGAATACGAGGGTAAAAAAATGGTCTTTGTCAAAGGACATATAGTAGAACTGGTACCTTATGGTTTATTGAGCTATACGGTTATTGACCCCAATGGAACTATCCCAGACATTCCAGAAAATTATTTGACCGTAAGCTATTTATTAGAACAAAAAGAAGGCAGCACTCTTTTAACTGTTACGCAGGGCGATTATAATAAAGTAGCAGAAGGCACAAGAAGATTTGAAGAATCATCCAATGGCGGGGAAGGTTGGAATCCTATTTTAAAAGCCATTAAAGAACTGGTAGAAGCTTAATCAATGAATAAAAGCAGGAACAATCATCAATGGCGGATTCAGTCTATTTTAGGAGGCTCGGTGGGCAATTTGGTGGAATGGTATGACTGGTATGCTTATGCAGCTTTTTCCATCTATTTTGCCAAGCATTTTTTTCCTAATAGTAACCCAACTGCACAATTATTAAATACCGCTGGAATTTTTGCTGTAGGATTTTTAATGCGCCCCTTGGGGGGATGGCTATTTGGAAATATTGCCGATAGCAAGGGTAGAAAAAAAGCCATGACCATTTCTGTCTTGTTGATGTCTTTTGGCTCCTTACTCATTGCATGTTTACCTAGCTATGAACAAATTGGTTTGTTGGCACCCATTTTATTATTGGTTGCTCGCTTATTACAGGGTCTGAGTGTGGGCGGAGAATATGGCATTTCTGCCACTTATTTAAGTGAAGTGGCGCATGAACAAAAAAGAGGGTTTTATTCCAGCTTTCAATACGTAACCTTAATTGGAGGTCAGCTATTAGCACTGGGTTTGCAATTAATGCTTCAAAGAATATTCCTATCTGCAGAAGCATTAGAGTCTTGGGGATGGCGTATTCCATTTGCCATTGGGGCATTGCTTTCTTTAGTTGCTTTTTATCTAAGAAGTAATTTACATGAGACAACGGCTTTTGAAAAAATAACCAAGGCAGAACAGAAAAACAGTGGATTAAGAGAATTACTAAAACATCCAAAAGCCATTATTACAGTAATAGGATTAACACTGGGTGGTACCATTGCTTTTTATACTTATACCACTTACATGCAAAAGTTTCTGATTAATACGGTAAAGCTTAGTAAGGATGATGCTACCCTTTTGTCATTTTGTTCCTTATTTTTATTTGCTTGTCTACAACCTCTCTATGGTTGGGTATCAGACAAAATTGGAAGAAGACCCTTATTAATAGGGTTTGGGATCCTAGGCACCCTTTTTACCGTTCCACTGATGAATGGATTAAGTCAATCAACCAACCTAAGTATTATTTTCTTATTAATGGTCTCTTCGCTTTTAATAGTAAGTGGTTATACTTCCATCAACGCCGTAGTAAAGGCAGAACTTTTCCCGGCAGAGGTAAGAGCTTTAGGTGTGGGTCTACCCTACTCTTTAACAGTTGCCATTTTTGGAGGAACCGCCGAATGGTTGGCATTGTATGCAAAAAACATAGGGCATGAAACCTGGTTTTATTGGTATGTTAGTGCCTGTATTTTTATTTCATTATTGGTGTATCTACGGATGAAAGACAGCAAATATCATTCTCTTATAATTGAATAAAATCCAATGAAAAGAATTCAAAACATTGACATTGCTAGAGGACTTGTTATCTTGATCATGGCATTAGACCATTGCAGAGACCTCTTGCATACCACCGCCATTACGCAAAATCCAACTGATTTAAATACAACTACGCCCATCTTATTTTTCACAAGATGGATTACCCATTTTTGTGCACCCTCATTTGTTTTTCTTGCTGGGAGCTCGGCTTATCTATCATTCAAAAAAACAAATAACCTTTCAGCAGCTAGAAGTTTTTTAATCAAGAGGGGACTGTGGCTGATAGTTTTAGAATTTACCGTCATCGGTTTTGGTATCTGGTTTGATATCCATTTTCAAATGTTATTTTTTCAAGTGATTGCAGCCATTGGTTTTGGATTAATCATACTTGCAGCTTTGCTTTCGGTATCTTCTAAAACAATCACGGCTATTGGTATTGGCATTATTAGTATCCATAATTTATTGGAATGGCTATTTCAAGGAAGTCAAAGCATTTGGATTAAAATAGCCTCTCCATTATTTGTTCCTTCCATGTTTCCCTTATCAGAACATGTGACATTTTTTATAGGTTATCCCCTCATCCCTTGGCTTGGAATTTTATTATTGGGTTTTGGTTTGGGTAGGATTTTTGAACTGGAATCTGGCGCTAGAAGAAAAAAACTCTTGCAATACGGATTAGTTGCATTGATAGGGTTTTTAGTCCTTAGAATGATCAATATTTATGGTGACCCATCGCCATGGGCAAAACAAGAAACCCTTGTCAAAACAGTATTGTCTTTTCTCAATACCAGCAAGTACCCACCTTCTTTATTATATAGCTTGATGACCCTAAGTGGATTGTTTTTCCTACTAAGTTTTACAGAGGGTGTTCAAAATACAGCTTCGCGATTCTTAACCGTGTACGGAAAAGTACCCTTGTTCTTTTATATCATACATTGGTATATCATACATCCCATTATGTTTGGTATGTTATTTTCACAAGGATATCAATGGAGTAATTTACCCTTTGGCAATTTTCAATTTGGTAGACCTGCCACAGCATCGGGCTGGCCCTTGGGTATTGTATACCTTGTTTGGATCTTGGTCATTTTGATCATGTTTCCCCTTTGTAAATGGTATGCTAACTACAAAATGAGTCATCCTGAAAAAACCTATTTGCGTTTTTTATAAAAAAAGTTGGGGGTTTATGTGATTTTGATACCCTTCTTGCGATTAATAGGATAGTAGTCACATGAACCAACCAGATACCATACAATTTACCACCCTAATAGAAGCCAACAAAGGCATCTTGTACAAGGTCTGCAATAACTATTGTAAAGACCCATCTAAAAGGGATGACCTTGCGCAGGAAATTTTAATCCAGCTTTGGAAATCCATAAACAGTTGGGATGCAAAATTTCCTTTTAGTACCTGGATGTATCGGGTTGCCCTAAATGTAGCCATCTCACATTATAGAAAAGAAAAAAACTTATTGAACCCAGAGTCTTTAGATGAACAAGCCATTCAAGTGGCAGGGGACAATGAGAATTGGACTGAAAAAGAAGAAAAGCTACATCAATTACAGCTCTTGATTAACCAATTAAAAGCGTTGGACAAAGCACTCATGTTACTTTACTTAGATGGAAAATCTTATCAGGAAATAGGCTTGATACTTGGCATAACACAAACCAATGTAGCAACCAAGATTAGCAGGATCAAAGAACAACTAAAACAATCATTTTCAAAAATCTCATAGTATATGGAAAGCATGGAACTTGATAACCTATTACAGCAATACCAACAAGCATTGAATAAAGCACAGCTGTTAAATATGCAATCATGGCAATTAAATCTTAAGTGCTTTGAAAACCAACAGGGGCAAAAAGCCAGATCAAGTTTGCGTCCTGTAATTGGCATAAAAGTATTTGCCCTTTTACTGGGGGTTCTTTGGGTAGGTTTTTTGGGGGGCTTGGTTTTTGCCGTTGGTTGGAAAAATCCCTATTTCAGCATCTCTTTGAGCATGGTGATTTTATTTACCATTTTGGCAATGGCGGCTTATACTTGGCATTTGACCATTCTTCTTAGCATTAAATATGAAGACAATGTGCTAGATACCCAAGCAAAAATTGCAAAGTTGAAACTATCTACCATACAAATGCTCAGGATTGTCATTTTGCAATTACCCTTTCATTGTACTTGGTTTTGGTCTCCGGGTTGGGTGAATAGTTATGATATCAAATTCTGGTTAATTAGTTTTCCTATTTTTTTAGCTTTCACCGCACTGACCATTTGGTTATTCATGCAGATTAAACCAGCGAATGCCAACAAACCATGGTTAAAGAAGTTTCTTTCTCTTGGAATTGAATATAAAAATTTGGAAATGGCAGACAGTATGTTAGAAGAAATTAATGAATTTAAAAAGGACCTTGTCTAGGTCAATGTTTGTGCATTTGTTAGAAAAGCCACAATTCGGTAGCTTTAAAAAATGCTTGACATGAAAACATTTACCATTGATGCCATTAACGAAGTGTTGCAGGGAACCCTTGTTGGTCATACTAGTACCGCCATCATAGGACCTGAGCAATTAGAAAGGGCCCAGAATAACCATATTAGTTTTATAGGCAATAAGAAATACTTAAAATTTTGGGAAAGCTCTAAAGCCTGTGCTGCAATTGTGAACCAAGAATTTGAATTGGAGCCAGGTGAAAACAGGGCCTTGATCAAGGTAAAGAATGCAGACCTGGCCATGGCCAAGCTCTTAGAAATGTATGTTCCCGATGCTCCTGAATTTGATGAAGACATACACCCTACAGCCGTAATACATAAATCAGCCATTATTGGCAAGGGTTTTAAAGCCGGAGCAGGTGCTTATGTTGGAGCATATTGCATTATTGGAAAAGACGTAACCCTTTACCCCAATACAACTATTCTAGACCATTGCCATATTGGAGATCATACTACATTATGGCCCGGTGCAGTCATTAGGGAAAGATGTGTGGTAGGTCATCATTGTATTATCCACGCCAATGCAAGCATAGGTTCAGACGGCTTTGGATTCAGACCCAGTGACGATGGTAGAGGCTTGGTTAAAATTCCTCATATTGGTAATGTGGTCTTGGGTAATTATGTAGAAGTAGGATCCAGCACTTGTATTGACAGGGCTAAATTTTCTTCTACCATTATTGGCGATGGCACCAAATTAGACAACCTGGTTCAAATAGGACATAATAGTAAAACAGGCAGGTTCTGCTTAATGGCTGGTAGCAGCGGATTAGCAGGATCTGTAACCATTGGAGATGGCGTGATCATTGGTGGTGGTGTTTGTGTATCGGATCATGTAACAGTTGGAAATGGCGTCTTGATTGGAGGAATGTCTGGTGTAATCAATGACGTAGAAGACGGCAAAAAAGTATTGGGTTATCCGGCAGTAGAAGCACGCGATTGTTTGAAACAATGGGCCTTCTTACGCAAAGCAGTTGCCCCAGCAAAATAGATTTCAATTAATATCAATAAAAAAGGCTGCCCAGTTGGACAGCCTTTTTTATTTCAAAGAAGTTTAAAAACTATCTGCTTCGCGATAGGCTTTGATCAAAGCCAGCTCTCCTTCTTTTCCAGGTTGGGCATTTCCGTGTTCCATACCATATACCCCTTTGTAACCCTTGCTATGAATGTATTTGAAAATATTTTGATAATTCATTTCACCAGTGCCGGGTTCTTTTCTACCAGGGTTATCTCCAATTTGAAAATAGCCAATCTCATCCCAGGTCTGTTCAATATGTTTGATGATATCTCCTTCATTGCGTTGCATATGGTACATATCATATAAAATCTTACAAGAAGAAGAATTGATGGCCCTACAAATGGCATAGGTCTGGTCACTTCTGCGTAAGAATAATTCCGGTGTATCGCTCAAGGGTTCTAAAACCATGACCAAACCATGCTTTTCTAACACTTCGGTGCCTGCCCTAAGCATATCTATCACATTGGCCATTTGCATATGCTCTGTCAATTTGCGTTCATAGTTACCAGGCACCACCGTCATCCATTTGGCATTGCAACGTTTGGCAACTTCTACTGCATCCTTACAATATTGAACAAATTTGTCTCTCCATTCTTTTTTTCCAGAAGTCATAGAAATCTGTAATGGCCATTTATCGTATTCAATTACAAATACGCCCATATCCATACCCAACTTAGACAAAGTCTCCCCAATTTTAGACTGTTCCTCAGGTTTACGACTCATCATTCCATTGTCTTCAATAGACCTAAAACCCATGCTATGCCCAAACTTAATTTGATCAATAAAATCAGGACCTGCATGATTTTTAAACATGCCATTATGGAAACCATAATTACACTTGAAGGGTTTTACATCTTCGCCAATTTTACTTTTAGCTGAAGCTGCCAATCCTGTAGCGGAACTTACCAAGGCACCGCCAGCCAATAAACTTTGTTGCATAAATTTCCTGCGTTCCATGATGTTGATTTATCACTAAATTTAACGATACAAACAATACCATGCGTCTGGCCTTTTTTTTTATTTTATTGTTTTCTATATTGGGTATACCCTGTTCATCACGGGCTCAAGCCAAAAAGTTTCATTTTTCTGATAATAAAATGGGATCTCCCTTAAACCTTGTCTTTGTTGACCAAGATTCCATTCATGCCCAACAAATAGCAAAAAAGGCATTTGAGTTAGTAGATTCATTGGTATCTATCTATAGTGATTATGATAGCAGCAGTGAGTTAAGTGGTTTAAATGCAAATGCAGGTATTGGGCCGATTCCTGTTTCTAAAGGACTTATGGAAATACTAGTAAAAAGCCAAGAAGCCTATATTCAAAGCCAACAGCGTTTTGACATTACCATGGGGCCTTTGAGTCTGCTTTGGAGGAATGCCAGAAAAACCAAGACCTTTCCTGATTCAGCAAAGGTTGCAGCTACTAAAATTTTAGTAGGATTTGATCAACTGGTTATTGACCAAAAAAATCAAACGGTTAGCTTATTAAAAAAAGGAATGTACTTAGACCTTGGGGGAATCGCCAAAGGCTTTGTTGCAGAAAAAATAGTTCAGAGACTAAAAGCACAAGGTATTAGATCTTCATTAGTAGATGCCGGTGGCGATATTGTCATGGGTGATGCCCCCTTAAGTGCCAAAGGCTGGGTGGTTGGTGTAAATGCACCAGAGGAAGCAGAAACCTTATTGGATCAAAAATTATTATTGAAAAATATGTCCGTAGCTACTTCCGGTGATGTGTATCAATTCTTCTTACACAATGGCAAAAAATATGCGCATATTACAGACCCTAAAACGGGCTATGGGGTTACCTTTCAACGCAATGTTACTGTTATTGCTAGAGATGGGGCAACGGCAGACTGGTTAGCAACTGCTTGCAGTATTTTACCCATTAAAACTGCCCTAGAAACGGCAGCCAAACAAAAAGCATCTGTTTTAATTACCACCATAGAAAACGGTCAAATAAAAGCGCATAAAAGCAAGGGATTTGACCGATATTGGAAAAAGGATTAACTTACTGTTTCCAAAATTTTTAAGGTGAAACAATTGCTTCTAACTGCTTGCGCTTACTCTATGTTGCTATTATCGCAAGCCCAGAATACTACTACCAATCAAACATCGCGCAATCAACAAATACCTGGCTCAACCTTGTCTTTTAAAATGCAATCCATACCAGCCGGATCATTTTTAATAGGGAGTTCTATTTCTGAAAAAAATAGACAACAAGAAGAGTGGCCGCAGAAGAAAATTCAAATACCCGCTTTTTGGATGGGTGCTTATGAAGTAACCAGAGATGAATTTGACGTGTTTTTAAAAGACGAACAAACCAGCCAGAATGTAGACCTTGATGCCATTACCAGACCCAGTGCACAATATGTTGATCTTACTTGGGGTATGGGTAAAGAAGGAGGCTATCCTGCCAATAGTATGAGCCAGTTTGCTGCACTCATGTATTGTAAATGGTTGTACCAAAAAACGGGGATCTTTTTTAGACTACCCACAGAAGCCGAATGGGAATATGCTTGTAGAGCTGGAACCAATACTACTTACTATTATGGCAATGATCCCAAACTTTTGAATCAATATGCTTGGTATTTAGATAATAGTGAAGAGAAGTATCAGAAAGTTGGATTGAAAAAACCCAACCCTTGGGGCTTGTATGATATGCTTGGAAACCTGATGGAATGGACACTGGATCATTATGAACCAGAGCGCTATAAAGACTTTGTAAATAATGCTCCTGAAAAAATAATGCCAGCAAAAGCAGCTAAATATCCCAAAGCGCTAAAAGGTGGATCTTATGAAGAAACACCAGATGAATTAAGGGTGGCTGCACGCTTTCATTCTGATCCGAGTTGGAATAAGCGAGATCCGCAAATACCCAAAAGTAAATGGTGGTTAACAGAAGGAAAAAATGTTGGGTTCCGTTTGCTGCAACCAGAAAAGCAACCCAGCCCCGCAGAAGTAAAACAGTTTTTTATCAATTATCTAGGAAAATAAAAACACATAACATGAACGATGCTTCCAACCATCCCTCCAGAAGGGATTTTGTAAAATCCGCTTCGCTAGTTGCAGGTGGATTAATGGCTAGTCCTTTGATCACAAGGGCAAACTTTTTTTCTGGCGCTAGTGATACTATTAAAATTGCATTAGTAGGTTGTGGAGGGCGTGGAACAGGTGCAGCAATGCAAGCGCTTAAAAGCAAACAGAATGTTCAATTAGTAGCCATGGCCGATGCTTTTAGAGATAACCTAGATAACTGTTATAAAAACTTAATGAACGAAGCCAGTAGCGAGGGCAAGGGTTTGGATAAAAATATTCAAGTTCCAGAAGAGAGAAAGTTTTCTGGCTTTGATGGTTACAAACAAGCCATCGCCTTGGCAGATGTTGTGATTCTTACAACCCCCCCAGGTTTTAGACCCATCCATTTTGAAGAAGCCATTCGCCAGAACAAGCACGTGTTCATGGAAAAACCCGTAGCTACTGACCCTGCAGGTATTCAAAAAGTATTGGCCACAGCACTGATTGCAAAACAAAAGAAATTGAATGTGGTAGTAGGCTTACAAAGACATTACCAAAATTCCTATCGTGAGTTGTTTAGCAGAAAAGACATGATTGGTGATATCACATCGGCGCAAGCCTGGTGGAACAATGACGGCGTTTGGGTTAGACCTAGAAAAGCTGGCCAAACAGAAATGGAATACCAAATGCGTAACTGGTATTATTTTAACTGGCTTTGTGGTGACCATATTAACGAACAACATATCCATAATATTGACGTGATCAACTGGTTCAAAGGCGGCTATCCAGTAAAGGCACAAGGCATGGGTGGCAGACAGGTTAGAAAAGGCAAAGAACATGGTGAAATCTTTGACCACCACTTTGTTGAATTCCATTATGCCGATGGTTCTATTCTGAATAGTCAGTGTAGACATATTCCAGGAACCTCTTCCAAGGTTGATGAATTGTTGATTGGTACCAAGGGTAAGATAATGGCAGGTGCCGCAAGAATTCTAGATGCAAAAGGCAATACAGTGTATCAATTCAACAAAAAAACAGAAAACAATCCTTATCAAACTGAGCACGATGAACTCTTTGCAGCCATTGCAAAAGGTGAATACAAATTTGCCGATGCAGACAATGGCGCTTATAGTACCATGACTTCTATTCTTGGAAGAATGGCTACTTATAGTGGTCAAGTAATTGATTGGGATAAGGCCATCAATTCTGGGATAGATATTCAACCAAAAACCTATGCTTGGGATGCAATGCCACCCATTGTTCCAGGTGCTGATGGATTCTACCCGATTGCCGTACCAGGTGTTACCAAATATATTTAATGATGATGCTCATGAAAAAAATCAGTTTATTGTTTGCACTTGTATTATTCTTACAAGTTGTTCAAGCACAGAAAATAAAACTCTTCAATGGCAAAGACCTTTCCAATTGGACCATTCATGGTACGGAGAAATGGTATGTACAAGATGGTGAAATGATTTGTGAAAGTGGACCTGACAAACAGTATGGTTATTTGTCTACCAATGGTAAATACAAAAACTTTAACCTTAGCTTGGAATTCAAACAGGAAGCCAATGGTAACAGTGGTGTGTTTTTTAGGTCTTCTATTGAAGGCGTAAAGATCAGCGGTTGGCAGGTAGAAGTAGCACCTCCCAAATCACATAGCGGTGGCATTTATGAATCTTATGGTAGGGGTTGGCTCATTCAACCCAAAGCAGAAGACGAACAATGGCTAAATATGGGTGATTGGAATACCATGCGCATACAAGTTCAGGGAGATGATGTAACTACTTGGCTAAATGGTCATGAAATGATTCATTTAAAAGACGAGAAAATTGGAAAAGGCGAAGGCTTTATTGCCCTTCAAATACATGATGGTGGCGGCATTAAAGTACGCTGGCGCAATATTATACTAGAATCGCTTTAAACAAATTGATTGACCTGATAAATAATAAAGAACCCTGACATGTCAGGGTTCTTTGCTTTTCAACACTATTATTTGATTTATTTATTCGCGTAGGCAATCATGGCTGATAACTCATCTACCAAATATTCTTTGCTACCATTATAACCCTTAGTTCTAAATTTGATATTGCCATCCTTACCTATCACTACTTTGGCTGGAATCAGTTCAGCCTTGTATTTCATGCCTACCAAGTATTCGTAAGGATTTCCTCTAACCCTTTCATCCATTAGAATCCGAAAAGGGTAAGCATTTTCTGCTATAAAATCTGTGACTTCTTTTCTTCTCGCTTTTTCAGTTTCTTGGGTTTCCCAGGTATCTATAAATAGAAACACCACATGAGCGCTGTCTTTGAATTTTTCAACTGCAGCTTTCATTGCAGGAAAAGATGCTTTACAAGGTCCACACCAAGTGGCCCAAAAATCTAAGACAACCACTTTCCCTTTAAGCGCAGATAGACTAACTGTTTTACCGTTTAGATCCTTTAATTTAAAATCGGCTGCTTTTTCATTAATTGCTTGGTCAGACAAATGCTCTTTGTTAAATATGGGCACTTTATTCTGTGTTAGCAAGCATCCAAATGGAAGAAAAGAAAGGATAATAGACAATAGCTTTTTTCTCATGATGGCAATTTATGCCGTCAAGATAGAAAAAATGCCCACTAAAAGGTTAAAAGATTATTTAAAAAACTTGGAAACCACCAACCCAAAAGTCCATGTATTATAGGCGTTCCATTTTAGGTCATAGGTAAGACTAAAGGCCAATTCATATTTCTTGGGCAATTCCCATCCATATTCATAACCAACCCTAGTAACAGCAAAACTTCCTTCTTTTGCAAATTCTCCACCCATTCCTAAAATCAATGCACCATGTTCACCCGGTTTATAGGTTAAAGCAGGAACAATTGCAAAAGGGGTAGAACGTTCAATTATTTTGTCTCCTGAAGCTTCTTCTAAAGCAAAATTTTCTTTGATCAAATCAGTATGAATGCCAATTGCCAAATTTTTCTTCACCCAATAATTATAATCCAGACCAAAAGAAGGCGCAGCTATCCATTTTCTGGAACTAAAAAAATAGCCTTCCGAGATATAGGAATGACTCAACATAAAACTAAATTGGTGATGACTTATTTTTCCCCCTTCTAAACCAAGTTCCAATACTTTTTCTTGACAAAAACTAGTTGTTGCAATTAGTATAGCTATTAATGAGCTTAGTAGTTGATTCATTGTTCTTTTTTAACTGGTCACAAAATATTCTGATAACCCAAGAACTTTTCTGACATCTGTCATAAAATACAATGAATCCAGATTTATAAGCTATTTTTAATCCAATATTCACCACAACAAAACCAACGCATTGAATAGGCAATTCAAAACCATTTCAGGTATCGTTTTATTTGTTCTTGTATTTGCAGGAACCATGCAATATTGCAAGCCATCAGACAAAGATGCAAGCAACTTAGCAGCTTTACCCAATGCCTATATTGGGGCTGAAAAATGTCAAAGCTGTCATCCAAAGCAATATGAAGACTGGAAAATGTCGGATCATTTTAAAGCCATGCAGGAGCCAACCGATTCTGCCGTTTTGGGTAATTTTAATAACGCATCCCTTCAAGCTGATGGTGTTTCTTCCCGTTTTTTTAAAAAAGAGGGAAAATATATTGTCAATACCCAAGGTGAAGATGGGTTGAATCATGACTACACTGTTAAATATGCATTTGGTCATTATCCCTTACAACAATATTTGATTGAATTCCCCGATGGCAGAATGCAGGTGACCAGACAATCCTGGGATAGTAGAGATAAAAAATGGTTTCAACAGTATAAGGGTCAGCAAATACATAATCGGGATTGGTTGCACTGGACGGGGAATGCACAGAATTGGAATACCATGTGTGCGGAATGCCATAGTACCAATTTGAAAAAGAACTATGACCTAGAAAAAGACAGTTACCAAACCAGCTATGATTTGCTAACGGTTAGTTGTGAAGCCTGTCATGGACCAGGAGAACAACACGTAAAGTATATCAATGGCAAAGACTATCAATCTGGCAATAAACAACCCAATTCTTTGTTGTTATTGGCCAAGAACACCAAGCAATTAGACCAGATTAATGCTTGTGCACCATGTCACGCAGTTCAAAGTAATGTAGCTGCTGATAAAATTGCCAGCGCTGAATTATTAGACAACCATATTCCCGCTGTTCCCAATACAGAGCGCTTTCATGCCGATGGTCAGGTCAATGAAGAAGACTATAACTATGCTTCATTCTTACAAAGTAAAATGTTTGCCAGAGGAGTACAGTGTAGCAATTGCCATAATCCACATTCTGGCAAATTGGTATTACCCGGCAACCTTACTTGTTTGCAATGTCATGCTAAAACCTTTGATGAACCATCGCACCATTTTCATACCATTAATACTGCAGGAGCTGCTTGTGTAAACTGTCATGCTCCTGGTAAAAATTATATGGGTAATGACCTAAGACATGACCATAGTTTTAGGGTACCCAGACCAGATATGAGTGTAGCATATGCTACTCCAAATGCTTGTAATAATTGCCACCAAGACAAACCTGCTAAATGGGCTGCAGATGCTGTAACAAAATGGTATGGACCCAAAAGAAAATACAGTTATGTGGAAGACCTGATTCCTGGTAGCCGTTTAAATAATCAAAGCGAGCCTCATTTATTGCGTTTACTACAAGACAGCACTACGCCCAATATTATCAAAGCTACTGCCTTGAACTATCTTGGGGCAACCCCATTCCCCAATGGCATGTCTGCCTTAATGGAATCCTTAACATCAACAGACGCTCAAATCAGATATGAAGCATTGAGAAGTTTACAAGCCTACCCTAAAAACAATATGAATCTGGGTGCCATTGCAGCCATGCTCAAAGACAAGGTTAGGGCAGTTAGAATTGCAGCAGCAGATTTGATCAATAGCATGGGAAAGAATATTCAAGTGCCGGAAGAATACCAATCAGCTTACCAAACTGCTAAAGCAGAAATGGAAAAGAACTTGTTACACCAGGCCGATTTTGCACACGGAAATATTGGCATTGCCGATCATTATCAGAGAAATGTAGAATATGCCAATGCTGAAAAATTTTATTTAAGGGCGCTGAAAAAAGACAGTTTAGCCAACTTGGCAAGACTTAATCTGGCAGTTACTTATAATTTACAGGGCAAGAACCAAGATGCCATTCAAGTATTGCAATTGGCCGCTAAAACAGATCCAAAAAATGATAGAGCTTGGTATAATCTAGGCTTATTATACAATGAATTAAAAGACAATCCCAATGCGGCCATGGCTTTTGAAAAAGCCATTCAATTAAATAGTCAGAATAGCAGATTGTATTATAATTATGGTTTGCTACTACAACAAATGGGTAAGGCAGAAAAAGCTTCACAGGTGTTGGAACAGGGATTAAAATCCTTTCCACAAGAAGAGTCTTTACACTATGCATTGGCTTATGTGTACCTACAAAATAGCAGGCCTGATAAAGCCAGAGCCCATGTTATGTTCTTAAAACAAGTAAATCCCAACAACCCTGAATACCAACAATTATTTTCTAGTTTGGGAATTAGATAACCTACTATCGCCTAGAGGCAATGAGCAAATTGAGGTCTGTGAATTTTAAATTGAATTTTTGGCTGATATAAATATCGGTAAGAGAACCTTTGAATAAATAAATGCCCTCTCTCAGGTTGAAGTTATGCCAAACCATTTCTTCCAATCCTCCCTCGTCACTTACTTCTAAAATCAAGGGCATTAAAACATTGCTAATGGCTTGACTTGCCGTGCGCGCAAATCCACTGGGAATATTGGGTACGCAGTAATGGATCACATCGTGTTTTAAGAATGTGGGATGTTCATGGCTAGTAAGCTCACTGGTTTCAAAACAACCGCCTCTGTCTATTGCCACGTCTATGATAATACTTCCGGGCCGCATAGCTGCTACCATTTCTTCACTCACAACCACCGGAGCTCTTCCATATTCATTGCTCAGTGCACCTACGGCAACTTCACAGGTTTTTAATTGTTTGGATAAAATCCTAGGTTCCAAAACTGATGTCCAAATTCTTTGACCCAAGTTATTTTGCAATTGTTTGAGCCTAGTCACATTGTTGTCAAAGACTTTTACAGAAGCACCTAATGCTAGTGCATTTCTAGTAGCAAATTCTCCTACAATGCCTGCACCAACAATCACTACTTTGGTTGGAGGAATACCACTAATTCCGCCCAACAACACACCCTTTCCTTTATTAAAACTACTTAGGTATTGACCAGCAATCAACATGACCGCACTTCCTGCAATCTCACTCATGCTTCGCACTATGGGATAAGCGCCACTATCATCTTTGAAATTTTCAAATCTTAGTGCGGTAATCCGTTTAGACATCATGTGTTCAATATGATGTTTCTTAAGTGCAGATAAATGTATGGGAGAAATAATGGTTTGATTCATTTGCAAAAAGGGCAGGTCTTCCTCAACTGGTGGTGCACTTTTTACTAATAAAGGTGCTTGGTATACTTCTGCCTTATCATATACTATTCTAGCTCCTGCTTCTGCATAATCCTTGTCTGAATAATTACTTCCCTCACCTGCTTTATGCTCTACGGTTACATGGTTGCCATTGGCTACCAACACACCCACAGCATCTGGTGTTAAAGCAATTCTATTTTCTTGAAACGCTATTTCTTTGGGAATTCCAATAAACAATTTTTCACCCGGTGCTTTTACATCCAGGGTTTCTTCCATGGTTTCATATAAAAAAGAGGCACTGATGGAAGGTTTTGAAGTGGCCATAAGTCAGGTGGTTGTATGATCTGGTTAGTTGGTCTGCTTAAAATTACTCGTTTTCAGTGTATAGACGACGCATTTTCTGGTCCAAGACTTCCATATGCAGTTCAAAACAGTTGTCTGGTAATAGCCCCTCAGCTTTCTCAGGCCACTCTACCAAACAGAGATTCCCAGAGTCAAGGGCGTCTTCTACCCCAGCCTGAATAGCTTCTTCCTCGCTTTTGAGTCTATACCAATCCATATGATAAATAGTACCAGCTTCTGGGCTTAGGTATTCATTAATAATGCCATAACTGGGGCTACTCACAGTGTCTTCCACACCCAATGTTTGACACAAAGCATGAATAAAACTGGTCTTTCCAGTACCCATGGGAGCACGAAAAATCCAAACCTTGTGTTTTTTGCCCTCTTTCCATGCTAGTTTGGCTACAGCTCCAATTTGTTCCAATTCAAAAATTGCATCCATGATTCAAAGATAATTACAAAGAATTTGACACCATGATGTAAAAATATTCATCCGCTTTCGAAAGCAGACCCCTTGCAGTTACAGTACCTTTACATTGGCCTAAGCCTAAAAAAGACAGTTATGGAAAAAGTGAATTGGAAAGTAGAGGGTATGAGTTGCACCAACTGCGCGCTCACCGTAAACAAATACCTAACAGGCAAAGGGATGCAAGCGGTGCAGATAAATTTTATGGGCGGTGATTTGAGTTTTGACTTGGTTGAGGGAACCGATAAAAAAGCACTAGCAAAAGGCATTGAAGGTCTAGGCTATCAGGTGATTACCGGAGAGGAAACGGATGAGAAAAAACCAAAGAAATTATTTCAAAACCATTTTCAAAGATTTTTATTCTGCATCATTTTTACAGCACCGCTGTTATTACACATGATTCCTGGCTTGCATATTCATTTTTTGATGAATCCTTATGTGCAACTAGGTTTAACCATTCCGGTATTCATTGTAGGTATGGATTTTTTTGGAAGAAGCGCCTGGCATAGTTTGCTCAAGGGTATACCCAACATGAATGTTTTAATAGCCATTGGAGCCATTGCTGCTTTTGGTTATAGTTTATACGGAACAATTATTGGTGACGCAGCAAATTTTATGTTTTACGAAACTGCTGCTACCATTCTAACATTGGTTTTTCTTGGCAATTGGATGGAAGACAAATCAGTAGAAACTACTCAAACCGCATTAAAAAAATTGGTGGTCTCTAAAAAGCAAATGGCCAATATGATTGCTTATGATGACCAACACCAAGAACATGTTTTCCCAGTTGAAACTGGCACCTTAAAAGTGGGTGATCTAGTATTAATAGGCAATGGAGAAGCCGTGCCCATGGACTGCAAAGTCTTGTGGGGAGAAGCCTCAGTAGATGAGTCCATTATCACTGGAGAGAGTACCCCTGTTGAAAAGAAAATGCATGACATGCTCATTGGTGGTTCTGTAGTTTCTGCAGGAACCCTAAAAGCATATATCACGGCAGTAGGAGAAAACACGGTATTGGCCAATATTCTAAAACTGGTAAAAGCGGCTCAAACAGAAAAGCCTCCCATACAACAACTGGCAGATAGAATCAGTGCCATATTTGTTCCAACCGTGATTAGCCTAGCTGTGTTAACCATTATTGGAAATTATTTTATTGGTCATTTACCCTTTTCAGAAAGCCTTTTGAGGGGTATTGCCGTATTAGTTATTTCTTGTCCCTGCGCCATGGGGCTTGCCACACCAGCCGCTATTGCAGTGGGTTTGGGAAGAGCAGCACGCAATGGGGTCTTGTTTAAAAACGCCAAGAGTTTAGAGGTCTTCAAACAAATTAAACAAGTAGTCTTTGATAAAACAGGCACCCTAACAACAGGTCAATTTAGCGTAGCATCTTTTCATGCTTTTGAAAATATTGCAGACAATGATGAAACCCAATTTAAAAGAATTGCTTTTTCACTTGAAAAATATTCTAACCATCCTATAGCCAAAAGTATCAGTAAGGCATGGAAGGTCAAAGACGATCTTCGTTGGGCCAAGGTGGAAGAAATTAGGGGCTTAGGTATGCGCGCCATTGACAAATTGGGCAATAAATATCAAGCAGTTTCATTTAAGGGAATTGCTGACACTTATCATGACCATAGCCACAACGTTTACATTACAAAGAACGCTGAACTCTTGGGTTGGATAGATGTAGTAGATGAAATTAGACCTGAAGCTGCTGAAGTAATTGAACAATTACGTGCTGCTGGTATCAGAACCATATTGCTTAGTGGCGATGGCAAGGCAAAATGCGAACAAGTGGCCAACACCTTACACATTGATGAATGGTTGGCAGAACAAAGCCCCGAACAAAAACTAGCAGCTATTGCCAACTTTAACCAACACGAACCAACTGCTATGGTTGGTGATGGGATCAATGATGCTCCTGCTCTTGCAAAAGCCACGGTAGGGATTTCGCTGAGCGATGCTTCACATATTGCCATGCAAAGTGCACAGGTAGTGCTCATGAACCATGGATTAAAAAACCTTCCCCTAGCATTAGGTTTGGGAAAACATACTTATACCACTATCCAACAAAATTTGTTCTGGGCATTTATCTACAATATTGTTGCCATACCCGTGGCTGCATTGGGATATTTAAGTCCGGGATTTGGGGCCTTAGTCATGGGTTTGAGTGATGTAGTTTTGGCCATTAACAGCATCCGTTTGAACTATAAAAAAGTAGTTTAATGCAGGATACACCCTTAGACATCCTGCAGCAGTATTGGGGTCATACCCAATTCAGACCAACACAGGAATCCATTATTCAAAGCGTTCTAGAAAAAAAAGATGTGCTTGCCTTGCTACCAACTGGTGGGGGTAAATCCATCTGTTTTCAAGTACCCGCATTATTATTAGAGGGGGTTTGTATTGTAGTGAGTCCATTGATTGCACTCATGAAAGATCAGGCTGAAAACCTGACCAACAAAGGCATTCCTGCTGCTGCCATTCATAGTGGCATGAATTTTCATGAAGTAAAACTGGTTTTACAAGACGCTGTTGAAGGCGATTATAAATTTTTATACCTCTCTCCGGAACGTTTAGAAACCAAAATTTTCAAAGACTATTTAGCATTGATGCAAGTGAGTTTATTGGCTATTGATGAAGCACACTGTGTTTCTCAATGGGGCTATGATTTTAGACCCACTTATTTACGCATTGCAGCCATAAGAGCATCCCTACCTGGGGTGCCGTTAATTGCGCTTACGGCATCGGCTACGCCCTTGGTGCAAAAAGACATACTAGCTAAATTAGAAATGCAGGATGCAGCTGTGTTTCATCAGTCATTTTATAAACCCAATCTCTCTTACAGTGTATTCAAAGTAGAGAGTAAAATTACCAAGCTAGTAGAGATTTTGCAAAAGGTTGCTGGCTCTGGAATTGTTTA
>CAIZMD010000557.1 GCA_903933995.1 uncultured Bacteroidota bacterium | reverse complement strand
CTTCAAAACAAGCCAGAAATGCGCAAGCTAATAGGGAAGAACCCCTATACTTTTTTGGCCATTATAGGAATAGTTTCCGTACAATTATTTCTTTGTTATTGGTTGCATGACCAGAGCTGGTGGTTGGTTTTTGGACTGGCTTATTTGATTGGGGCATTTGCAGATCATGCACTCTTTGTGATGATTCACGAGTGCGCACACAAACTCATTTTCAAAAGTCATACCGCCAATAGGCTGGCAGGCATCTTGGCCAATGTACCACAGGTATTCCCCAGTAGTATTTCTTTTGAACGCTACCATATTAAACACCATTCTTTTCAAGGCGTGATGGAACTAGACGGAGACTTGCCCAATGAATGGGAAGCCAAGCTGATAGACAATTCTGTGATTGGAAAAATTCTCTGGTTATTGTTTTATCCGCTGTTTCAATTATTCCGTTTGGGCCGCTTGCGCGAAATCAAACCCTTTGACGGTTGGATAGCTTTTAACATGCTGGTGCAAATTGTGTTTATAGCCGCTGTAGCATTTTTTCTAGGACCCAAATCCATTGTGTTTTTAATTGCTTCTTTCTTCTTCTCTGTGGGTCTGCACCCACTTGGTGCGCGCTGGATTCAAGAGCATTATTTAACTGATGGAGACCAAGAAACCCATAGTTATTATGGTCCATTAAATACTGTGGCTTTCAATGTGGGCTATCACAATGAACACCATGATTTTCCTTCTGTGCCTTGGAATAAATTGCCACAGATTAGGGCTACTGCTCCTGCATTTTACAATACCCTGAACTACCATACTTCATGGACCAAACTTTTTTTCCGCTTCATTTTTGATAAAAACATCTCGCTTTATTCAAGGGTAGTAAGAAGTGATAGGGGTAAAGTGCCTTTAACGGATCAGTCCAAACCGGATGTTGAAATTGTGGCTTAGTTCCCAATTAATTTTAAGGAAGTTTTTTATAGTGCTACTAACGATTGTTAGTGTGAACGATTATCTTTGGCACTCAAAACCTTGTCATGCAACAAAGAACCGTTTATATTGTCTCTGCCGTACGTACACCCATGGGTAGTTTTGGTGGCTCCTTAAAAGATTTTAGTGCCACCCAATTGGGAGGCATTGCTATTAAGGCCGCAGTAGAAAGAGCTGGCATTAATCCCGCTCAAGTGCAGGAAGTATTAATGGGTTCCGTGATCCAGGCCAACCTTGGTCAGGCTCCTGCCAGACAAGCTTCTAAATTTGCGGGGCTGCCCGATAGCGTGATTGCAACAACAGTTAACAAAGTATGTGCATCTGGCATGAAAGCCATCGCGCTAGCAGCGCAATCCATTTTGCTGGGCGATGCTGAGATTGTAGTAGCCGGTGGTATGGAGAGCATGAGCAATGTTCCTTTCTATTCTCCTAATATGCGTTGGGGTAATAAATATGGCAATGTGCAACTGATTGATGGTTTGGCCAAAGACGGTTTAACTGATGTCTATCACAATTATGCCATGGGTAATGCCGCGGAACTTTGTGCCAAAGAATGTGGCATTAGCCGTGAAGACCAAGACGCATTTGCTATTGAAAGTTATACCCGTAGTCAGGCCGCTATCAAGAATGGTTGGTTTGATGCAGAGATTGTTCCTGTGCCTATTCCACAGCGCAAGGGCGATCCCATTTTGTTTGCTAAAGACGAAGAACCCTTTAATGTAAAATTTGATAAGATTCCAGAACTCAAACCGGCATTTATCAAAGACGGTACAGTTACTGCGGCCAACGCATCTACAATGAACGATGGTGCAGCAGCACTGGTCTTAATGAGTAAAGAAAAAGCAGATGCTATGGGCATTAAACCCTTGGCTATTATTCGCTCATTTGCAGATGCAGAACAAGCCCCTGAATGGTTTACAACAACACCATCCTTGGCCCTGCCAAAAGCCTTGGCCAAAGCGGGTTTGGAAACAAAAGACTTAGACTTTGTAGAACTCAATGAAGCTTTCTCTGTAGTAGGGATTGCCAATACCCAACAAATGAAATTAGACCCTACAAAAGTAAACGCACATGGTGGTGCGGTATCCATGGGTCACCCTCTTGGTTGCAGCGGTGCTAGAATCATTGTTACACTGATCAATGTGCTAAAACAACAAGGTGGTAAAATTGGTGGTGCTGCTATTTGCAACGGCGGTGGTGGTGCTTCTGCTATGGTAATTGAATTGGCAAGCTAGTTTAGAGCAAACCTTTTGGCATGATACCAAATCAGTTCTAAAGAATTGTTATTGGTGAGCATACTACCCAAAACAAAGTTTTTGAGATCTTGGTTATTATTTAATTCTTCTTTAAAAGGAGGGTAGGCATCTGTGCGCATGATGGCTGCGGCCAATAAAGCACTGCTTGTTCTATCTTTTCCAAAAGATGGATAATTGTCTTTTAATGCAGCATGGTCTAATACCAATCTGATAAATGTTTTTCTTTCAATAGATGAAAATTTATTTAACAAAGAATCTTGCGTACAAATAATTTCAAGCGCGTTTTGTTTAAAAGCAATTGCAGTTCTATTTGCAGTATCAGTTAAAGCAATATTATCAATACAGCAAGGCGTGTATTTGGTATAGTAATTTAAAATTGCTGTTGCAGCATCTGTTCTTTTATTTAACTCCCAGCTTGCAAACAAAGGGTTTAAGTAGCTATCTCTTCCTAAAAACCAACTATTCTTACTGGTAAAAGAACTTACCATGATTGGGTTATCTAATATACTTTTTATCAGACCTCCACTACTCATTTTGTTTGCAGTGGCTGTTGGTACTTGTAGATATAATTGATAGGCCAAATTATAACCTCCAATTTTAAAAACTGAATCCCATTGCTTGGAGGGTGGTGCAGAGGGATATGTATAGTTATCAGAAATATTTAAATTACTACAAATACAGGATGTATTTGGGGTATAAGTTTCCCCTTCATTTTTGGTACAACTAATCAAAACAACCAGCAAACATAAAATGAGTAAGTATTTCATGAGACTTATTTTCAGATTACTAAAATTACAAATAGGTTTCTGATTATTCCCCAGTGTTTTCACCCTATTTTTGGTACTTCAATAAGCTTAGATGTATTCG
>CAIZMD010000556.1 GCA_903933995.1 uncultured Bacteroidota bacterium | reverse complement strand
GCTTCTATGAGTGAGTTGGTAGCTCCAGCATTTTCTAAGCCAGGAACATTACTCAGCATGGTGAAAGGCATTGAAGTAAGCAGACCAAAAAGGGTAGACGAGTGCTGTGGTTTTGGTGGCACTTTCTGTGTGTTTGAAGAAGCGGTGAGTGTGAAGATGGGTAAGGACAGAATTGGCGAACACCAGGACAATGAAGTGGATTTTATTACTGGTGTTGATACCAGTTGCTTGATGCATTTAGAAGGTATTTTAAAACGTCAGGGCAGCAAAATCAAGACCATTCATATTGCAGAGATTTTAAACAGTCAGTTATGAGCAGCCAAGCCAATTTTACACACGCAGAGGCGGCTGAACAATTCATAGCCGACGAGCCCAGAACAGACTGGCATGATGATACGCTCTGGTTTGTCAGAGAGAAAAGAGACAAAGCCGCGCATAGTCTTCCAGAATGGGAGCAGCTCAGACAATGGGCATCGGATATTAAGTACCATGGCTTGAGTAATATGCACCAGTTATTGGTGGACTTTGAAAAAAACGCCATCGCCAACGGCATACAAGTACATTGGGCGGTAGACGGCAAAGAGCACAATGAGATTATTTATAAAATTATCCAAGACAACCAAGTACAAAGAATTGTCAAGAGCAAGAGCATGCTCACAGAAGAATGTCATTTAAATGAATTCTTGACGGAGAAAGGCGTAGAAATTGTAGATACAGATCTGGGCGAAAGAATTGTACAGTTTAGAAAAGAAACACCTAGTCATATTGTACTTCCTGCCATTCACTTGAAAAAACAAGACGTGAGTGAAACCTTTCACGAGCATCTTGGAACAGAGAAGGGCAACAATGATCCACAGTATTTAACGGAAGCCGCTAGGGGGCATTTAAGAGATAAATTTATTGCATCGGAACTGGCTATTACGGGGGTGAATTTTGCAGTAGCTGAAACTGGTGGATTTGTAGTTTGCACCAATGAAGGAAATGCAGACATGGGTGCACACGCTGCCAAGATTCATATTGCTTGCATGGGTTTTGAAAAAATCATTCCGAAGGCAGAACACTTAGGTGTTTTCTTAAGACTATTAGCTAGAAGTGCTACTGGTCAACCCATTACTACTTATAGCAGTCATTTTAGCAAACCAAGGGCTGGTCAGCAAATGCATATTGTGATAGTGGACAATGGCAGGAGCAGACAATTGGGTAGGGAATCATTTAGAAACTCGCTCAAGTGCATTCGATGTGCTGCTTGTTTTAATACTTGCCCTGGGTATAGAAGAAGTGGTGGTCATAGTTATCATACGGCGGTGGCAGGGCCGATAGGCTCCATCTTGAATCCCAATCTAGACATGCAGGCCAACAAGGATCTTCCCTTTGCTAGCACACTCTGTGGTAGTTGTAGCAATGTATGTCCAGTGAAGATTAATATTCACGAGCAATTGTATCTCTGGCGTCAAGAAATTACCAAGGAAGGGATGGCCACAAAAGGAAAAACATTTGCCATGTGGGGTATGTCTGAAGTGTTGGCCCATCCTGCTATTTATAGAATGGCTGGTAAGATGGGAAGATGGGTAGTAAAGCATTTGCCCTTCTTAACCAATAATGGAATGAACCCATGGTTCAAACAGCGTGAAATGCCTGAAGCTCCTAAAGAAAGCTTTAGAGATTGGTACCTAAACAACAAACAAAAATGAGTGCAAGAGAAACCATATTAGCTGGGATCATGACCAATCAACCATTGAGTCAGGAATTGCCAGTAATTGATGTGTCAGCAGTAATTCAATACGATAGCAATCTAAGCCAGTTCAAAACCGTATTGGAAAGTATTGGTGGTAAAGCTATTGACATCAGCGGTTGGACTGCATTGCAGGAAATGATGCAATCAGACTTAGCACAAGGCAAAAGAGTGGTCAATGTCATTGCGGAAATTGGAAGCATAGATCCAACCCTTGCTGGTTTAGAAGCAGCAGAATTGGCTACTGTTCAAAGAGCGTATGTAAAAGGTGGGATTGCTGTTGCGGAAAATGGCTCTATTTGGTTAGATGAAGCTGCCATGGTCAACCGTTTGCTTCCCTTTATTGCAGAACACTTGGTCATAGTTATTGAAGCAAAAAATATTGTGGCCACCATGCACCATGCTTATCAACAAGTAGCCAGTTTTGATACTGGTTTTGGTATGTTTCTAGCAGGTCCTTCTAAGACTGCAGACATTGAACAGAGTTTGGTGATTGGTGCGCATGGAGCTAGAAGT
>CAIZMD010000555.1 GCA_903933995.1 uncultured Bacteroidota bacterium | reverse complement strand
GGTACTTCTAGAGACTATAATAGTCAGCGTAGAAATCTGGGCGATGCCTTACCCAAATTCTTTGGTGGCTTTGACAACAGAATCCGTTATAAGGATTTTGAATTCTCTTTCTTCTTCACTTTTGCTTCTGGAAACACGGTCTTCAATGGTGCCAAAGCTTCTATGTATGCCTTTAGTTCTGTTGACGCTCCCAATCTTTCCAGAGATATCTTAAACTACTGGAAACAACCAGGTGATGTAACTGAGATTCCAGCACTGATTAACAAATCCAATACGGCTTTCACGCCTGGTGGTAGCACTTCTCAATTCAATGACTATACATTGGGTAGAAACTCTTCTAGGTTCTTAGAAGACGGTTCATTTATTCGTTTGAAAAACCTAACCCTGGCGTATAACCTTGGTCAAGGTCTATTGAAAAAAGCGGGTATTGTTGGTGGTAATATCAAACTCTATGTAGAAGCCAACAACGTATTCTTGATTACCAAGTATACGGGTATTGATCCTGAAGTAAGTGCCTATGGTTCTTCTGTGTTGCAAGCTGGTTATGATGAGATCAGCATGCCTAATCCGCGCAGTTTTAGAATTGGATTTAAAATTGGATTGTAAATCAACTTAAAACTTTAGTATGAAATCAACTATCAAAATATTGGGTGTTTTACTAATTGTTCTTAGCTCTTGCAGCAAGCAATTGGATCTACCTCCAGAAAATATTCTAACGGAATCACAGGTATTAAGTAGCCCCAATAGTGCCGATGCGCTGTTGGCCAGTGCTTATTTTAAATCTTATTCCGCCATCAAGAACTATTATTACATGAGTGCCGATGTGGCAACGGGTAACGCACTCACCATACCTACAAGTGGATTTTTGTCTTTGTGGAATGGTACCCTTACTTCTGGATCAAACTTGGTACAGACTGTTTGGAACAATCACTACAATGCCATCAACGAAGCCAACGTAATCATTAACCTGATTCCCAATTCTAATTTTGATGGGGCAGTAAAAACCAAACTGATTGCTGAGGCAAAATTTGTTCGTGCCTTGAACTATTTCATTCTCCTCAGGGATTTTGGAAGTGGAGCCATTACGGGTAATCTGGCTGGTCCTGGTGTTCCCTTGCAGTTGGTGAATTATTCTAACTATGACGTAAGTAAAAATATTCCTCGTTCAACTTGCTCGGATGTGTACAAGCAAATTTTAAAAGACTTGGATGAAGCTGCTGCCAGCTTAACGGATCTTACCACTGCTACTCCTCAAGCATTTAGAGGTAGGGCACAAAAAACAACCTGTAATGCTTTGGCATCAAGGGTTTGTTTATACATGCGTGACTATGCAAAAGCGGTTAGTTATTCAACATTAGCCATGACCAATACCACGCAATATGTATTGGCTAGTTCTCCTGCATTGGTTTTCCCGGTTACATCGGCCACAGCCAATTTGGCTTTGAGCACTGAATTCATTTTTGCTTTTCCGGTTAGTTTTAATTCAGACGCAACGGAGAATAACCTCACGGGTTATTATGCCAAGACCGCTATTTGGCCAGCACCTGCTTTCTTAGCTACCTATGCTGCCAATGATATTAGAAATAGCGCCAGCATGATGGTGGTGGGTAATACTGCGGGTCCTGCCAATTTATTCTGCCCTTCTAAATTTGCTAACCCAACAGGTAGAGATCATTTACCCATTATTCGTTTAAGTGAAATCTATTTGAACAAGGCCGAAGCATTGGTTAGGTCTACTAGTTCTGTGAATGCAGAAGCCATTACATTGTTAAACGCTATTCGCCAACGTTCTTTTCCAACTGGTCTTAAACCTGCCCCTTTTACCGCGGCTAGTTTTGCCACAGCTAATGATTTAATCACGGCTATTTTAAAAGAACGCAGATGGGAACTGGCTTTTGAAGGTCATGATATGTTTGACAATATTAGAACTGGTGTTGCTCCCAATGCAGCTCTAGCAAATACAACCAAATGGGTGTATCCCATTCCTAAAAGAGAGATTGATTTAACCAATGGTTTGATTACTCAGAACCCTGGTTTTTAATCTTTGAAGCCCCTATAACTGTTCACTAATAAAAAGCCAAATGAGAAAAATATTTTTAGGATTATACTTGCTTGTAGTAGTTGCCGCTTTTGGCCAAAACAAGGAAACTAGTTGCAAAATTCAAGGTCAGATACTGAACTCAACCGGAGCTGAAGTGATTATTTCCAAATTTGACCAATCTTTTCAAACCACTATTCCTGTTGATGGAAAGGGCAATTTTGCTGGCAGCTTCAAACTCTTGGAACCGGGCATTTATTTTATCAAACAAGGAAGTGCCTATTCCAATATTTTTTTGAAAAACAGTTATGACTTAACCATCAACATTG
>CAIZMD010000554.1 GCA_903933995.1 uncultured Bacteroidota bacterium | reverse complement strand
TAACCTTTATTCTCCCTTCCCTTTAATTGAGAATGGATAAACAAACTGGTAATACTCTTGTTTTCGTAAGCATTGCGGATGGCAATAGCAAATAGATCGGCTACAGAAATGGCTTTGATTTTTCTGGACTCCTGTTTTAAAGGAATGGTATCACAAACCACCAATTCTTCCAATACTGAATTCTCAATATTGTCATAAGCTGCACCACTCAATACTGGATGAGTAATCAGGGCTCTAACGCTGGTAGCGCCTTTTTCCTTGAGTAGACCCGCCGCTTTGGCCAGTGTTCCACCTGTGTCACAGATATCGTCAATCAGCACAATGTCTTTGCCCATAACGTCACCTATCACCACCATACTGGCAATCTCGTTGGCGCGTTTGCGATGTTTATCGCAGATCACCATGGGGGCGTTAAAATAGCTAGCAATCTCACGCACACGGTTGGTAGAACCTACGTCCGGAGCAGCAAAAGCCAGATTATTCAATTTTAGTTGTTCTATATAAGGAATAAAGATGGCAGAACTGTCTAAGTGATCCACAGGAACGTCAAAGAAACCCTGAATCTGAGGAGCGTGCAAATCCATGGTGATGATCCTGTCTGCTCCTGCTGCTTCCAGCAAAGTAGCAATCAATTTGGCACCAATAGCCACTCTAGGTTTGTCTTTTCTGTCTTGGCGTGCAAATCCATAATAAGGGATTACCGCAATTACTTTGTAAGCACTAGCACGCTTGGCAGCGTCAATCATGAGTAACAACTCCATCAGGTTGTCTGTTGGGGCAAATGTGCTTTGCACCAAGAAAACATAGTCTCCGCGAATACTTTCCAAGAAAATGGGCTGGAATTCGCCGTCACTAAACTTCTGGATATTGATTTTACCAATGGGGGCGCCAAAACGCTGTGCTATTTTTTCAGCTAACTTCTGAGAACCGTTACCTGAAAATATCTTTACATTAGGATTCATAGCTTGCTCGGGTAGTATTGCGCGAAGATAGAGATTCAAAAAGGAAATAGTATTTTGAAAGGACAATATATTTCAACATGCTAAAAAACGGAATCAAAACCTGGGCGGCAGATGACCAACCAAGGGAAAAATTACTGCTGAAAGGTGCGGAAACATTGAGCACAGCAGAGCTAATTGCCATCCTCATCAACAACGGAACAAGAACCCATTCTGCCCTTGATTTGGCCAAAGAATTAATGGGGCGTGTGCATAACCAATTGCCAGATTTGGCCAGACTTTCCGTAAGTGAAATGGTGAACCTTGGCATCTCAGGCATTGGAACCCAAAAAGCTACCAGTATTTTGGCAGCATTAGAATTAGGCATACGCAGAAATAGTACCCATACCAAACGCAAGGATATTCAGAAAAGCAGTGATATAGCGGATTGGCTCAAATCTGAGCTTGGTCATAAACCCATGGAAAGGTTTGTGGTGGTCTATCTCAATAGAGCTAATAAAATTATCCGTTGCGATACCATTAGCGAGGGAGGCATTACCGGAACAGTGGCCGATCCGCGTATTATTTTAAAGAAAGCTTTGGACTATCACGCAGTCTCTTTAATCCTTTGTCATAATCATCCCAGTGGTAATTTAAAACCCAGCAAGGCCGATGAATTACTCACCAATAAAATCAAAAACGCCGCTGCTTTTTTAGACATACAAGTACTGGATCATATCATTGTTAGTGAAGAAGGATATTACAGTTTTGCGGACGAAGGGATGATGTAGAATAAGTGAAGAACGAAGCGTGTAGAGTGAAAAATGGAGGGGGATTTTGCTAGAATTGGAGTGAAATGATTTTAATTAAAAAGATTTTACACTGCCCTAATTGTTGGTTGAAAATGGTGTTTTGCTGCCGCGATGTACTATAATCGCTTCTCTTTTTTTTTCTCAATCTTCACGGTTCGTTTTTCACTCTTCACTTTCTTCCTC
>CAIZMD010000553.1 GCA_903933995.1 uncultured Bacteroidota bacterium | reverse complement strand
TTTTATTTTTTTCAAAAATGAGATCACGCAGTTCTGAGGGTGTGTCAACAACTTTAAAATCATAGTCTATATCAGCAATACTATTATTGGCGGTTTCTCTAATTTGTAATGTGTTGTCTAGCCAAGCTAGATAACCATCTGACCCATTGCAACGAAATTGAGAATTCAATTCTAGTTCTGTAATTTCAGCACCAGCTCTAGAAGCCCAGATATAGATTTCTTTTTTTCTACCAATATCTTTTAGCGTTACACGCTGGTCCTCATCAATAAAGAATACTGTGAACCTGGCTGCATCAATTATTTCTTTGATTTGGTTTTCGCCAAGATTCCCAAACAAACCACTGAACTTATTTAAACGATGGGCTTCATCTACAATTAAAGCATCAAATGTGTTTTTAGGAGTTTCTACAAAAGCACCAGATCCTTTGAAAAGGTTTCTCATTTCTGTTGCCCTAATAGTGCCTGTAAGTCTGGCTTCGTAAACTGCTCTTGGTGCAGCATTCTTTGAAACATAAGAAGGCATAAACCCTATCTTAGCTAATTCCACTAAGAGATTAATTGCAACAACAGATTTACCAGTACCAGGGCCACCCTGCACAATTAAGACCTGTTTGTTTTTATCAGTTGCCTTTTTAGCAAGTGCAAGGGCGTTTTCATAAACTATTTTTTGATCATCAATCATTACAAACTCCCGATTGCCCTTGATCATTTTACCAATATTGTCGGCTAATAGTTTTGAAGGTCTAATCTTTCCGTTTTCTATTCGGAAAAGTATATTGGTTCTGTCTCCGTATTTAACGTGTTGCTTAATGAATTCTTTTAAATGTAAAGCATCATGCTTTAGGAATACAGGTGCTTTTTCTAGATAGTGGGAATAAAAACCATTTTTAATAACAGAATCATCGGTAAAATTGTGCAGGTAAGCACAAGGGTGCAAATTGATGTTCTCTGTATAAACTACTTCATTGAATCCTTGTAAAAGTGTGGCATAAGACCATGCTTGGTATGAAGGGTGTGGGTGTTCTCCAATTCTTCCACCAACAAAGGTTTCAACTATGGCATCTTTATTAGTAATACTTGCTTCTGACCATTGTTTTAATTCAACCAGAATTACAGAATCCTTGTTATCGTGATCTTGCCCAGAAATAATAAAATCAATCCTTTTTCCTGTTTGTGGTATTTGGTATTCAATAGCAATACCACAATCGTCTGGAAAAACCGGGTCTCTCATAATTCTTTCCATGAAAACCAAAGAGTTTGCCCAAGATTTAATTTCAGCAATACCTACATTCCTATTCAATTTTTTTTTCACATTGTCTAAAACAATGTTTTCTATGTCATTACTAAATACATCGTCTACAAACTGAGATTTAAGCGCGTTGTATACAATCATAGTTCATTGTATTTTTTTGCTGTGCCTTTTGCTTTTTCTACAGGGTATTTTACAGCATTTGCTTTGATTTTTTCAAGTACAATTTCTTTTACATCAAAACCATATTTCTCTGCTAATAAAAAGGAGAAGGCAAAAATATCTGCCAATTCCTCTTTCACTTTTTCCCTGTTCGCTTCCTCGGGTTT
>CAIZMD010000552.1 GCA_903933995.1 uncultured Bacteroidota bacterium | reverse complement strand
CTTATGAAAATGCTGAAAACAATGGTTCTAACTCTTTTAGTGAAAACGCTGGTTACAACAGGTCTTGGACTTGGACCAACACAGTAAAATACACCAATGTATTTGCAGAGAAACACGCTGTTACTGCCTTAGTAGGTGTTGAAGCACAAGAAAACTATGGACGTGGTGTAGGTGGTAATGCTTTGGGTTATTTCACCGATAACGTGAATTTCCGTACATTAAGCACTGGTTCATCTGGTTTCACAAACTACAGCTATGCTTATATCAACTCTCTTTACTCTTTGTTTGGTAAAGTTGATTATGCATACAATGACAAATACTTGTTTAGCGCTACTGTACGTAGGGACGGATCTTCAAGATTTGGACCAGACAAGCGTTATGGTATTTTCCCTTCATTCGCTGCTGGTTGGAGAATTTCTCGTGAAGACTTCATGAAAGACATTGATTGGATCAATGACTTGAAAATCCGTGGTTCTTGGGGTAAATTGGGTAACCAAGCCAACGTAGATCCTTCTAACGCCTTCTCTCAATATGGTGGCGGTCCTGGTACTGCTTACTATGATATCAACGGTACTTCAACTGGATCAGTTCAAGGTTTCACTTCTACAAGAATTGGTAACCCAGCAACTGGTTGGGAAGAAAATATCTTGACCAACTTTGGTTTTGACGCGGTATTGTTCAAAAACAAAATAGACTTCTCTTTTGAATACTATCAAAAGAAAGTAAATGGTCTATTGTTCTCTGACCAAGCACCTGCAACTGTAGGTGGTGCTGCTTTGCCAAACGTAAACATTGGTAATATTGAGAACAAGGGTATTGACGCGAGTGTTACTTACCATGGTACACCAAACAAAGACCTGAAATATGATCTTGGTTTAATCTTTACCCAATACAAAACAAACGTATCTGAAATTCCAGGTAACTACTTTGACGCGGGTGGATCTCGTATTGGTAACTTTGTAAGAAACCAAGTTGGTAATGCAATTGGTGCTTTCTATGGTTACAAAGTAGCTGGCATTTTCCAAGACGCTGCTGATGTTACAAAATCAGCTACTCAAGATGGTGCTAAGCCAGGACGTTTCAAATATGAAGATATTGATGGAGACAAAGTGATTACTGATAAAGACAGAACTTTCTTTGGTAATCCAAACCCTAAATTCACTTTAGGTTTTAACGTAAACGTGAACTACAAGAACTTTGATTTCTCTACTTTCTTCTATGGTTCTTTTGGCAACGACGTAATCAACTATGTTCGCTACTGGACAGATTTCTATCCTTCTTTCCAAGGTGTGAAGAGTCAAGACGCTTTGAACAAGTCTTGGTTACCTACCCGTACCAACACAACTACTCCTATTGCTGAGAACGACGCAAGCTTCTCTACTAACCAAGTTCCTAACTCTTACTACTTAGAGAAAGGTGGATACTTCAGGTGCAAATCCTTGATCATTGGTTACACAGTACCTGCTGCTTCTTTGAAGAAATTGGGAATTGAAAAAGTACGTTTCTATGGTCAGGTTGCTAACTTGTTTACCATTACCAAATACACTGGTTTAGATCCTGAATTAGGTGGTTCTAACACCGCATTCGGTATTGACTATGGTAACTATCCTAACAACCAGAAGAATTTCAACTTTGGTGTAAACGTAACTTTCTAATTGTTGTTAAATCATAACAAGAAAAATATTCAAAAATGAAACAATCAAAATTCCGAATAATGCTGATAGGCGCATCTGCTTCCATGCTGATGTTCTACGCCTGTTCTAAAAACTTTTTGGACAAAGCACCTATCGGATCATTAGACCAAAACACCCTGTCTAACAAAGCTGGGGTAGAAGGTGTATTGATCGGTGCCTATTCTATGTTAGATGGTTACGGTGGTGCTGGCGGTGGCTGGCAGTCTGCTGGTTCTAACTGGGTATATGGTGGTGTAGCATCTGATGATGCTTACAAAGGATCTGATCCAGGTGACCAAGCTGATATTGTGCCTATTGAAACCTATACTGCAACTGCATCAAATGGTTATTTTAACCAAAAATGGCAAGCAGTGTATGACGCCATTCAACGTTCAAATGACGTACTACGTTTGATGTCTGCAGCAACTGATATTTCTGCTGCTGATAAAGCCCGCATTACTGGTGAAGCTAGATTTTTACGCGCCCACTACCATATGGAAGCTAAGAAAATGTGGAACAATATTCCATATGTAGACGAAACCATTACTTATGCAGCAGGTAACTACAATGTTGCTAATGATAAAGATGCTTGGGTTGGTATCAATGCAGACTTAGATGCTGCTATTGCAAACTTACCTGCCACTCAGGGTTCTGTTGGTAGGGCTAACTCTTGGGCTGCTAAAGCTTTAAAAGTGAAAGCCTTAATGTTCCAAAAGAACTTTGCAGCTGCTTTGACTTTGGCTAAAGACGTTATTGCAAACGGGGTTACTACTAAAGGTACCAAGTATGCTTTGACAGCTAACATGTTTGACAATTTCAACGCAGAAACTAAAAACTCTTCTGAAGCTATTTTCTCTACCCAACAGTCTGTGAATGACAATAGTGGTGGTGGTAATGGTGGATGGGGCGATGTGTTGAACTTCCCTTATAACGGTGGTCCTGGTGGTTGCTGCGGTTTCTATCAGCCTTCTATTAGCTTGGCTAACTCTTATAAAGTTGATGCCAATGGATTACCATTGTTAGATACTTGGAATGCAACTGATTTTAAAAATGACCAAGGTATTGCTTCTGGAGCTGCATTTACTCCAGATGTTACTACAGCAGTGGATCCTCGTTTGGACTTTACTATTGGTAGAAGAGGTATTCCTTATTTGGATTGGGGTCTTCACCCAGGTAATGACTGGATTCGTGACCAGAACAATGGTGGACCTTATGCTCCTATCAAACACGTATACTACAAGCGTCAAGCTGGTTCTTTAACTGATAACAGTTTCTGGACTGCTGGTGTTACTGCTAATAACTACACTTTTATCCGTTTTGCAGACGTATTGTTATGGGCTGCTGAGTGTGAAGTAGAAGTTGGTTCTTTGGCTAACGCTGTGACTTTAGTAAACCAAGTTCGTAACCGCGTTAAGAGCAATCCAGCTTCTTGGGTTAAACAAGCAGGTGGTGCTAATGCGGCTAACTATCAAGTTGGTTTGTATACAAGCTTCCCTGATCAAGCCTATGGCCGTAAAGCTGTTCGTTTTGAAAGGAAATTGGAATTGGCAATGGAAGGACACCGTTTCTTTGACCTAGTTCGCTATGGTACAGCTGATGTTGAGTTGAATGCTTACATCGCTAAAGAAAAAGCAAAACGCACTTTCTTTGTGAATTCAGTTTTCACAAAGGGTAAGAGCGAATACTTCCCAATCCCACAGTCTCAAATTGACTTGAGCAAGGGTGTATTAAAGCAGAATCCTGGTTACTAATCTAGTAACACTTGCATCATAAAAATTAAAGAGGTAGTGTGCAAACACTACCTCTTTTGTTTAATTTTATTCCCTATTCAGAAACTGCTTTCATGAGAAATCCATTTGCCTATTTGTTATTATGTAGTCTCTTAACGTTACTTTCCTGTAAAAGCAATGATACCTTGTTCACACCCATTGCTTCTTCTCAATCAGGGGTTCATTTCAATAATCAAATTCAAGAGAATGATTCTGTAAACGTGTTAGACTTTGAAAACGTGTATAATGGGGGTGGTATTGGCGTGGCCGATTTTAACAATGATGGATTACAAGACCTTTATTTTTCTGGAAATCTTGTTTCCAATAAATTATACCTAAATAAGGGTGAATTTAAATTTGATGATATAACTCAACAAGCCGGTGTTGACGGCAAAGGTAAATGGTGCAGGGGTGTTTCTGTGGTAGATATTAACAATGATGGATGGATGGATATTTATGTTTGCGCTACTCTACGCAAAGACCCAAAACTTCGTGAGCACCTGCTTTATATTAACCAAGGTGCTGACAAAAATGGGATTCCAGCTTTTAAAGACATGGCTGCAGCTTATGGGCTTGACGATAATAGTCATGGCACCATGGCCGCATTTTTTGACTATGACAATGACGGAGATTTAGATGTGTATTTGGGTAATAATGAAATTGTCAAGAATGACTATCCCAATAGGTTTAGACAAGCTTTAAAAGACGGTTCACACCCCAATACAGACAAGCTTTTTAGAAATGATTTTAGTGCAACATTGCAACATCCCTTTTTTACCAATGTGTCAAAAGAAGCGGGCATTTTGCAAGAAGGTTATGCGCACGCGGTAACCATTACAGACATCAATCTGGATGGATGGAAAGACATTTATGTAACCAATGACTATCTCTCCAATGACCTATTATGGATCAATAACCACAATGGAACTTTTACCGAATCACTCAATACTTATTTCAAACACACATCGGCCAATGCCATGGGGAATGATATCATTGATATTAACAATGATGGCTTAAGTGATGTAGTGACCCTTGATATGAATCCGGAAGACAATTACCGGAAAAAAATGATGCTGAACCCCAACAGCTATCAAACTTACCAAAACAGTGACTATTTTAACTATGGCTACCAATATGTTCGCAATACCCTTCAGTTAAACCAAGGCCCACGCGTAAAAGAAAATGATAGTATTGGTGCCCCCATATTTTCGGAGATAGCCTATTTTTCAGGCATTGCAGAAACCGATTGGAGTTGGACACCCTTG
>CAIZMD010000551.1 GCA_903933995.1 uncultured Bacteroidota bacterium | reverse complement strand
GCGGTAGCCATTAATCCCAAAACCGGGGGCATTATTGCCATGGTATCCAGCCCTAACTACAACCCCAATGATCTCACAGGTTCCGCGCGAAGAAAGAACTTAGGCAGGATGTTGCTTGACACCGCGCGCCCCATGTTCAACCGCGCCATCAAGGGTCAGTATCCTCCGGGATCTACTTTTAAACCACTTGGCGCTGTAATTGCGCTAGACGAGGGTTTGATTACTCCAAGTTATGGTGTTGCATGTTATGGCTCTTATACCAACTGTGGCGTTCTGGTTAGGTGTGAACACAAAAATCCAGGACACGCAGCAAATCTGCGTTTGGCCTTGGCCAATTCTTGTAACTCTTATTTTTCTGATGTCTTTAGAAAAGCCATTGATAATTCTGATTATAAAAATCCTACGGGTGGTTATTTAAAATGGAAGGAATACATGAATGCCTTTGGTATGGGAACCAAACTAGACGTGGATCTTCCCTCTGAAGACAAAGCCAGTGTACCAGATACGGCAGTTTATAATCGGGCTTATGGAAGGAATAGGTGGAATAGCTGTACCATTTTAACGCTAGGTATTGGACAAGATAAAATGACATCTACCCCCATGCAGCTAGCCAATATGATGTGTGTGATAGCCAATAAGGGATCCTATTATACGCCACATTTTGTAGACAGTATTGAACACGAAGAAGCAGAAGACAAAGCATTCCTAGCCAAGTATCGCAAGAAACACGTAGTAACGCATACATCCGATACAGTATTCCGTGCAGTACACGATGGCATGCATGATGTAACAGTATACGGAACCGCATCAGCCATTAAAGTACCCGGTGTGGAATATTGCGCCAAAACGGGAACCGCCCAAAACCCACACGGAAAGAACCATAGTATTTTTGTTTGCTTTGCACCCAAGGACAATCCTACCATTGCTGTTGCAGTGATAGTAGAGAATGCAGGATATGGTTCTACCTGGGCCGGTCCTATTGGTGCATTTATGATGGAAAAATATTTGAATGATACCATTGCTACGGATAGATTAGCAGAGGTAGAAAGAATTTCAAATGCAGATTTGGTTCCTTCTGCTATCAAAGAATGGTATGTGAGAAAAGACAACCAACGCCAAGCTAGACTGGCGCAGGAAGCAGCCAACAAAGCAGCTGAAATGAGTGAGGAAGAAGAGAATTCAGACAAGGTTCCAAATATTGGTCCTAAACCAGAGGAACCCAAAAAAGAAAAGGATTCTAAAAAGTCTGCAAAAGCCAATACCGCTTTGTACCTACAGGCAGACGATAGGTTCAAAGTAAAAAAATCAAAGGCCTAACATGAGTAGTAGAAATAGTTCTGTATCCAAAGGTGTTGACTGGACCGTAGTGGCACTCTATGCCATCTTGGTGGCTATAGGCATACTTTGCGTTTTCATGGTAGAATACCGAAGTGGTAGCAATTGGCTGCAATTATTTTTAGGTGGCAAAACCAATTATAGCAAACAATTAATCTTTGCTGGTTTCTGCACCCTGGTTGCGGCATTTATTCTTATGGCCGATAGCAAACTTTTTACTGCATTTGCTAACCTTGCTTATGCATTTGGGATCCTATTAATGTTGGCCACATTTGTCATAGGTAAAGACATCAAAGGCTCTAGGTCTTGGATTGCCATGGGTGGGGGATTTAATTTACAACCCGCCGAACTTTGCAAAATCTTTGTGTCTTTGGCCTTGGCCAAATACCTGAGTATGCAGAACACAGATTTCTCCAAACTCAAGTCACAATTAATTGCGGGGGCCATTGTTTTATTACCAGCCGTACTTGCAAGACTGCAACACGAGACCGGATTGGCCCTAGTGTATTTAAGTTTTTTTATAGCCATGTATCGTGAGGGATTGCCAGCAGGAATCTTGGTTACTGGTCTTTCCTTTGGCGCATTAGTAGTGGCCACGCTAATTGTAGATCCCAACGTACTTGCTATCACGCTCACCATTATTGCCATACTCATTATCTATTTTACCCGAAGACAGATTAAAAGGAATAGCAAACTCTTACTCATCATCATTGCCACATGGGCTGTCTGTGTGGGTGTGCAGCGTTTTGCCGTGCCCTATATATTCAACAATGTATTTGAGTGTTATCAGAGCCAACGTATTTATTCAGCCGTGGGTAAGGACTATGACTGTAGTCAGAACAAACACAACAAAATAGAATCGGCCACGCCGGGCGCCAAAACTTTTAAACCAGATGACTATAATGTGCGTCAAAGCAAGATTGCCATTGGCTCTGGTGGTTTCTGGGGAAGGGGATTTTTAAAAGGCACACAGACCAGGGGAAAATATGTACCAGAGCAACACTCTGATTTTATTTTCACTTCTCTTGGTGAAGCATTTGGCTTTGTGGGTTGCGCCATTTTCTTATTGCTCTATTTATTCTTGCTGATTCGTATTACCGTGATTGCAGAAAGACAGAGAAGTACCTTTAGCAGGGTCTATGCTTATAGTGTTGCCAGTGTTTTATTTTTTCACTTAGCCGTGAATGTGTGTATGACCATTGGTTTATTCCCCATTATTGGAATTGCGCTTCCGCTAATTAGTTATGGCGGATCTTCCCTACTTACTTTCACCGTATTGATTTTTATACTATTGCGTCTAGACGCAGACAGACAGATGGTTTTACGCTAATTGATAAATAGGGCTCATGCAAATTATACCACTTTCAGAAGGATCCTTTACCATTGACAAGACCAAGGTATTTGTGCCCTTTGATGTTGATACAGAAGAATTGAACAATCGCCCCGTGGGCAGTTTGCTGGTAGAGATTCAACCCTTTGTGGTAGTCACTGCTAGAGACGTGATTTTACTAGATACGGGGCTTGGTTATAAAGACGCTGAGGGCAATGCACAACTGCATGCTAACTTACTCAAAGTGGGGATTAATCCATCTCAGGTAACCAAGGTATTGATGAGTCATTTACACAAGGATCACGCGGGTGGGGTAACTATTCAAGGCAGCAATACGGAAGAAAGATTTATTAGTTTTCCCTATGCCCAATACTATGTACAGAGAAGGGAATTTGACCATGCTTTGCAGGTTGGAACTGCTTCTTATATTGTAGAAGATTTTCAATTACTGGAAGAGTTTAGCAAAGTGGTTTGGCTAGATGAAGACGAGGGTTGGATTGATGAATATATTCAGTTTGAATTAACGGGTGGGCATAGTTTGTACCACCAAGCATTTTGGATTCACGAAGAAGGAGAAACGGCTTTTTTTGGAGGCGATGTGGCCCCACAATTACAACAAATGAAAAGCCGCTTTGTAGCCAAGTATGACTTTGATGGTAAGAAATGCATGGAACTTAGACAACGCTGGTGGGCCGAGGGCCAGACCAAACAATGGACTTTTTTATTCTACCATGATATTCAATCGCCCGTTTGGCGCGTGGGGTAAAATTTCCAACCTGTTTATAGCAAACAAAAATGGCAATACAATGAAGTATTGCCAATTACAATAAAAGTTCCCCCCTTTTATTGTTTATTCAATCCTTTTTGCAAACGCATATCACGTCTAGCTTCCAATTCTTTTTTGATCACGTTATTAAAGTCACGGTCTAGTGTCAGTGATTTATTGACCCTGTCATCAGCTACTAGAATCTTTTTCATCTCAGCTTTAAATTTTTTGCGCTCGGTCAACATTTTTTCTTCAAAAGCAATTTCATCATCTTTCTCCTCCTGTCTAATTCTTCTGGCTTTATCACTAAAGTCATAATACACGGGCCAGAATTTTTGCGCTTCTTCTGAGTTCAGGGATAATTGTTTGGTAATAAAGGCAAT
>CAIZMD010000550.1 GCA_903933995.1 uncultured Bacteroidota bacterium | reverse complement strand
TGGCCATGGATGATAGAAGGGCTAGCAGTTTTCAACAAACCAGGGCACAGAAAAATAAAAAACCTATTAAACTGGCCACACTGGGTACTATGTTCTTGACCCTGATGATGGGTGCTTTTTTTCTTTTTAGTTTTTTTATAGGTAATGATGATGTAACCAAGGGCACCATTTATTTTAGCATGTATATTTTCATGCTGGCTTCTACCCTGATTTCTGATTTCACCTCAGTGCTTATTGATGTTAGAGACAATATGATCATATTGCCCAAACCTGTATCAGACAAGACTTTTTTGCTGTCAAGACTTTTGCATATTGTCATCCATATTAGCAAACTTATTCTACCCATGACTTTGCCGGCCATGATTCTTATTGGCATTTACAGGGGTATTGGCGGAGTAAGTTCATTTGCATTTTTAGTACTCCTAGCTACCCTATTTACCATCTTCTTAATCAATGCACTTTATATTTTTATTTTAAGGGTAACTACTCCAGAGCGCTTTAAAACCATTATCAGTTATTTTCAAATCTTTATTGCCATTGCTTTTTATGCATCTTATCAATTGGTACCTAGGTTGATCAACAAAGTTGCTCTAGAAAATTATCGTGTTGGTGATAGTATTTTCATTTGGCTGGCTCCTCCCTATTGGTTTGCCAATGCTTGGAATTTATTAAACAATGCAGACTTTGGTATTGGCGCTATTATTAGTATGTTGTTAAGCATTATTGTGCCTATTGCAAGTATCTGGGTAGTGATCAAATATTTTGCACCAAATTTTAATCGCAAGCTTTCCATGATCAGCGGCTCTGAAGGTGGGGCAGCTCCCCTACCCAAAAATGGTAAAATCATTAGTTCTACCACTTCTACTTATTTAAGCTTGGTATCCAAATGGTTTAGCCGCAAAGGGGCAGAGAGAATGGCATTCCTACTCACATATAAAATCAGTTCTAGAAGCAGGGATTTTAAAATGAAAGTCTATCCATCAATGGGTTATTTGGTGGTGTATTTGGTGATGATCTTTTTTACCAACAAAAAAATTACGTTAGATGAATTGACTTATGGAAGTACCTCTAGTAAAATTCTGTTTATCTCGCTCATCTATTTTAGTTCTTTTATCTTAATCATGGCCTGTGGTCAGATTCAATACTCAGATAAGTTCAAAGCTGCTTGGATGTATTTTACTACGCCCATCAAAGAACCAGGTATGCTCATCAGCGGGGCTATTAGGGCCATGATTGTAAAATTTTATTTACCCTTGATTAGCATCATTACTTTATTATCCATAGTGTTTATGGGACCATCCATCATACCCAATTTAGTATTGGGCTGTGCCAACCAACTCTTTATTACTGCCATTGTGGGTTATATCAGTATTAGAGAACTTCCTTTTTCTCATGCACAGGATCAAGTGAAAATTAATTTTATCAGAGGCTTGTTTACTTTCTTGATTCCAGCATCGGTGGCAGGGTTGCATTATTTGATTTACAGCTTTATGCCCGTAGTGATCATTCTTGCAGTCTTGGCTTTGATTGCTTATTGGATGGTGATGGATAGTATCCGCAAAAAAAATTGGCAAACCATCATCACAACATATGAAGACTAGAAGAAACTAGTTGTTGTTTTTTAAACGCTTGTGGTAGTCTTTAAAGAGGCTTTGCCATTGAATTTTAAGTACACCAAGCACGCCTTCTTTAATAATACCCTTACTCATTTTGCTTTGACCAATTTTGCGGTCAATAAAAGTGATGGGCACTTCTTTAATCTTGAAACCAAGTTTCCAAGCAGCAAATTTCATTTCAATTTGAAAAGCATAACCCACAAAACTAATTTGGTCTAAGTTCATGGCGTCTAAGACTTCTCTTTTATAGCAAACAAATCCTGCAGTAGGATCATTAACTGGCATCCATGTGATGACCTTGGTATAGAAAGCTCCCCCTTTAGAATAAATTTTTCTGTCTATAGGCCAGTTCTCTGTTTTACCTCCTGGCACATACCTACTTCCAATAGACAAATCGGCTCCGCCAGTTTTACAAGCATCATACAAGCGTTCCAAATCATGAGGACTATGAGAAAAGTCTGCATCCATTTCAAAAATGAAGGAATATCCTTTTTCCAAACACCATTTAAATCCATGAATATAAGCAGTACCCAAGCCTAGCTTACCCGTTCTTTCTGCAATAAATAATTGATCAGGATATTGACTCATGAGATTTTTGACAATCTGAGCCGTACCATCTGGGGAACCATCATCCACCACCAGAATATGATAGCCTTGTTTAAGACCAAATACGGTGTGGATAATGAGGGAGATATTCTCCTTTTCATTATAGGTGGGTATGATGACTATTTTTTCCAAATCCAAATATAGAATTGCCGCTAAATTACAAATCTGCTTCATTTGAGCAGATTAATCTTCCCAAATCGGTGAAATGATGCTGATGAACGCTTGAATTATCCCTTTTTTAACAAAGTTCTATTCAAAATTTCTGTGAGTTTTTGTTTGGTGTTCATGGGAAAATCTCCCTTCATCATCCAATCATAGTATTGAGGTTCTTCCTTGAGTACTTGTGTTACGGGCTTACCCTTGTGTTTGCCAAAATTGAATACTTCCACTCCGTTGTCTTTTACAAAACGGCGGGCAAAATCAACAATATCATCTTCTCCTGTAAACTTGACAATGTTTTCAACCGAGTCCCCAATTTGAGGATAACGCTCTAATTGTGCTTCCAAAACCTCCCAAGTAGCTGTGGCATCTGCTTCTGCACCATGGGCTCCTTCTAAGGTTTTATTACAATAAAATTTATAAGCAGCACTTAATGTACGCTGTTCCATCATGTGAAAAATCTTCTGAACGTCTACTAATTTTTTCCCGTCTACGGTAAATTCAATTCCTGCACGAAGAAACTCTTCTAAGAGCATGGGTATATCAAAACGATTGCTATTATACCCTCCCAAATCACAACCATCAATGAATTGCTTGATCTCATTGGCTACCTGTTTAAAACTAGGCGCGTCTTTAACCATCTCGTCAGTAATGCCGTGAATATCACTGGCCTGTTTTGGAATAGGCATAAGTGGATTCAGCAATTTGCGCTTGACTTGCTTGGTACCATCCATTGAGATTTTCACAATGGCCAATTCCACAATTCTATCGTTGGTAATGTTGATACCGGTGGTTTCCAGGTCAATAAAGGCAATGGGACGAGTAAGTTGTAATTTCATATTGGTTCTTTTATCAGGAATTGGAATTTCCGGTAATCCTTTTGGCGAAAGTAAGCATATCTAGGCCATCATAGTTGCCACTACTCATCAAAACCAGGTTGGCTTGGTCAAATGAGCGGTTTTCTAACCAGTTTTGCAAGTCTTCTTTGTGGTTCATCACCAATAGACCGGGCTGGTTAAATCCTTCGCGCACTTTATCCGCAGGAAGATCAGGCATACGTTTTAACGCTAAAGCGTGTTTGGAATAAAACACAATCGCCGTATCGGCCTTGGCCAACGCCCCGTTATATTCACTCATAAAAGCTTCATTCAAACTGCTAAACGTATGCAATTCCAAAATGGCAATCAGTTCACGGTTGGGGTATTGTTGTTTTACGGCTTCAATAGTGGCTTTTACCTTACTGGGAGCGTGTGCAAAATCCCGATAGACATTGACTTGCTCATTGCTGGCCAAGAGTTCTAAACGTTTGCTAGCACCCGTAAAATTGGCAATGGCGCGCACAAAATCTGCTGCACTAATTCCAATTTCTGCACAGGCATAATAAGCCGCATAAAGGTTCATGAGGTTATGGTTACCAAAGACTTTTAACCCAGTAGCATGTCTTTCAATGGTTACCGTAGTTGCGCCGTTGTCAATGGTATGCGTTGGCACGCCGTAAGGCTGGTAGCGCAGGTCTGCGCGATGGTTTTCTTTGACCAATTTGTCTAAAACCGGATCAGATTCATTGTAAATTAACAAACCACCGGCTTCAATTTTATTGATAAAAATGACAAACTGTTCTAAGTAAAATTCAAATGTGGGGAACACATTAATATGATCCCAGGCAATTCCCGTAAGAATGGCCACGTGTGGAAACAAAAAATGGAATTTGGGTTTGCGCTCAATGGCACTGGCGGGGTATTCATCGCCCTCGCAAACAATTACAGGTGCATCCGTAATATCAACCGATTGGTCAAACCCGGCCAGTTTGGCCCCAACCAAGTAGTCAAATTTCTGATTCAGGGTCCTCAGCACGTGCATGATCATACTGGTGGTAGTGGTTTTACCATGGCTTCCACCAACTACAATGCGCTTTTTTTGCTGGCTCTCGTGGTAGATATATTCTGGGAAAGAATAGATTTTTAAGCCTAAGGCGATGGCTTTTTGAAGTTCCGGATTATCCTGCCTAGCGTGCATTCCTAAGATGATGGCGTCCAAATCAGGGGTAATCATGTCTGGTTGCCAACCCATTTGACTAGGCAGCAAGCCTTCCGCATCCAGATTGGTTCTGGAAGGTTCAAAAATCTCGTCATCTGTACCCGTTACCTGATAACCTTTCCTTTTTAGGGCAATGGCCAATTGGTGCATGACGCTTCCTCCAATAGATATAAAATGTACCCGCATACTTGGTTTTTAATAGTGAAACTGCAACTTTAACAATAATAACAGGTCATCTAGGCAGCAAATCACAATGAAAAGCTATCTTTACCGTTAAGTATTAAGGAATAAAAATAAGTCAATTACCTCATCAACACCTTTGTATGAAAAAATTCAGCTACTTGATGGTTCTTGTTACCCTAATTGCGGTAATGGGAAGTTCTTGTGTTTCCAGCAGAAATAGCAATGGCTGCCCTACTACCAACAAGAATTTTTTCAAAGGAAGATAAGCTGGCTACTAAATAGATGTTACTTTAGTCATGAATTGGATCCCACTTACCAGCGAAGCGCAATTAGAAACAATTTCTGAAGCGTCTAAGAACAAACCACAGGTTATTTTTAAGCATAGTACTACTTGCAGCATTAGCGGCATGGCACTTAGCCGTATGAATAGGTCTGAATTTCCAGAAACCATTGACTTTTATCTACTAGACCTAAAGCAATACCGCAATATCTCTAATCAAATAGCAGAACAATTTCAGGTACACCATGAATCACCACAAGTGCTTTTAATCAAGCAGGGTGAATGTGTGTATGACGAGAGTCATTATGGAATTAATATGGACGAACTGGTTGAACAGTCCGCCCAATAATTCCTTGCAGCAACCGTTTATGCTGCTCCCCTTATAATTTATTAGACAACCATTTTTTGAATGATTGTTTCAACTCTACATAGAGTTTTTGGTTGGTCAGCATTCTGTCACGGATATCGTATTCATCATCCGCTTTTTTCTGCTGTAGTTTTTTGTTACTAATGTCATTTTCCAGCAAAGAGATCAGGGCTTCTTGGGCCTTTACGTCATTTTTAAGCGAGTTGATAAAGTTCAACTGAATAATAAACTGGTTTTGAAAATGTTCCACTTCTGCCCTAACAACCGTATCTGAATAACTGGCATTGACTGCCGCCAAATACTTGTCAAGCACTTCTATTTCTTGTTTCCAAAATGCCATTTCTATTAACCAGAGCTCGTGGTCAAAATGGAGTTCTCTAATTGATTTGTTATTGATAATCATATGGGTTCTTTTGATAAAGTTGAAAATATTTGATTAGAAGCCGAATGATATTTGTCATTAAAAAAAGAATCTTAATCAATAATTAAATGTAACTGAAATCACAGTAGATGCCATTAAAATAATGCAACTTTGCAGCCATTAGAAACGCTCATGGAAATCGCTGGCTTTTTTGCTGCATTTATCATAGGCATCACGTTAGGGCTGATTGGCGGTGGTGGATCCATACTTACGATTCCTGTATTAGTCTACCTTTTTCACATACCACCCACCATTGCAACAGGCTATTCCTTATTCATTGTAGGCATTAGTAGTTTGGCCGGTTCTTATAATAGTTTTAGAAAAGGGAATATAGACATGAAGGCCGTGCTCTATTTTGGCATTACCTCTATTGTTACCGTTGTTTTGATCCGGCGTTTGTTGATTCCCATTATTCCTGAGCATTTATTCAACCTAGGCAGTTTTGCGGTGAGTAGGTCTTTCTTAACCATGATTCTACTGGCGGTAGTGATGATCCTAGCTTCTTTTAACATGATCTATAAACCCACACCCAAACGCAGCCACCATACACCTGACATGCATTATGGAAAGGCATTAATACGCGGTGTTGAGATTGGTATTTTAACAGGTTTGCTTGGCGCAGGTGGTGGTTTCTTAATCATTCCGGTGCTGATCTTCTCCTTTCATTTGAGCATGAAAAAAGCCATTGGCACTTCCCTACTCATCATTGCTTTAAATGCGCTTTTTGGATTTGCTTCCGATTTGTCACAATATGAGATTCACTGGCAATTATTATTAACCCTTACTGCCATT
>CAIZMD010000549.1 GCA_903933995.1 uncultured Bacteroidota bacterium | reverse complement strand
TGATTAGCAGCAGTTAAATAAGGTCTACTATGCTGCATGGAATGGGTACAAGAAGTAGTATCCATCACTACTGGAATACTGCCTTGTTGGGTCCATTTCCATAATTTCTCTATAGTTTGATTGGCGGTGTGCTGATATGCATCCTGAAATCCTTTTGAAGAAAATGCTTGGCCACAACAAGTCCCATTCAGATCAGATGGTACCAATAGTTCCAATCCCGCTTTTTTACAAATGCGCAATGCCAGATCAACCGTTGATTCTTTGGAATCTTTATCGGCTCCCATCATCCGGCTAATACAGGAATTAAACCAAACAGCCGAAGCTTGTTTTGGCTCATTGATGATACTTGTAATAGGTCCTGTCATTTCAGTAGACCATAATGGAAATGAGGGTATCAATACACGAATGCCCTTGGTCAGATTGGGCATGGTTTGTTTGCCCAATAATCGGTTGGCAAATCGGCCAGTTTTTACGGCAGTCTTAACTAGTGTTTCAACAGTGCCAAAATGTTTGGCCACCATTAAAGCCATGGCATTGGCATTGGGTGAATGGTTTTCTCTTCTCAGTCTTTTTACCAAATCACCGGTATTAATATCTACCGGGCATTCTAGTGCACAAAGCCCGTCTACCGCACAGGTATCCAGACCGTCAAATTGGTATTCTTTGAGCAACTGCTGATAAGTCTCCGTATTTTTTTCTTTGGATAGTCTTTGTAAGGCCCTTCTAACCACAATGCGCCTTCTTGGTGTCATGGTAAATTCCCTACTTGGGCATCTATGCTCACAGTAGCCACATTCAATACATTTGTCTACTTCTTCTTCTACTACTGGAAGGGTTTTCAAGTTTTTGATATGACAATCCTTGTCTTCATTGATAATCACCCCAGGGTTTAATAATTGGTGAGGATCAATTAAAGCCTTTAAATCTTTCATGATCATAAAAGCCTCTTGGCCCCATTCATCAGCTATAAAGGGTGCAATCTGTCTACCAGTTCCGTGTTCTGCTTTTAAGGAACCCTTGTATTTGTCTAGCACCAATACAGCTATATCCTTGGCCAATAATTCATAAGCTTCTACGTCTGATGAATGATTAAAGGATTGTGAGATAACAAAATGCAAATTGCCTTCCTTAGCATGACCAAAAATAATCCCATTGTGAAATCCGTGTTTGATCATGAGCTTCTGCACTTCTAATACGGCAGGTCCCAAGACCTCAACGGGGAAGGCAATGTCTTCTAATAATACGGTGCTACCTTTTTCTCTGGCTGCTGCAACTGATGGATACATGCCCTTACGCAACTTCCAATACTTGGCTTGTTGAACTGGATCAATGCTAAAATCAAAAGGTAAAACAGTAGACAAATTGCCTAATACTGGTTGGGCATTGGCTAATAGGGTTGCCAGTGCTTCACTAGAATCTGCATGGTATTCACAAAGAATGGCTGTAGCATTTCCAGGAAGATCTTTTAAAGCAGCTGGAGCATAGGGGTTCTGTTCTATTGAGCGTAAAGCTGCGCGATCCATTAATTCCAATGCAGCTGCCCCAGTTTCTTTTAAGCCAGCAATGGCATTACAAGCCATTAAAGGGTTTTCAAAATACAACATAGCTGTTGCTTTGAAAGCCAAGTCTGGCAAGGTTTCCAGAATAGCTTCTGCAATAAATGCCAGTGTGCCTTCTGCACCTATTAGCAAATGCACTAAGATATCTAGTGGGTGCTCAAAATCTAGAAAGGCATTTAACCCATAACCCACCGTATTTTTTAATTGGTATTTTCTTCTAATGCTGGTAACTAATTCAGGATGACTTTTTAGTCTTGATTGCAAATCAAGAATGCCTTGGTATAAAGTCCTTTTTTCTGTTTCAAACCTAGTATAGTCAGCAGGTACAGCAGAATTAAAATAGCTCCCATCGGGTAACATAAAAGCCATGCTCTTGATGGTGTGGTAAGCATTTTGTACTACGCCGCAACACATGCCGCTAGAATTATTTGACAAAATGCCACCCATCATGGCTGCATTGATAGAAGCGGGATCAGGTCCAATTTTTCTACCATATTTTTTGAGTAATTGGTTTACTTGGCCACCTATGATTCCTGGTTGAACTTGAACAAAATTTCCTTGGGCCAGTACTTTTGCTCCCTGCCAATACCTGCTTAAGTCTACCAAAATTCCATCCGTAATAGCTTGCCCAGATAAACTGGTTCCACCTGTTCTAAATACCATGGGAATGCCCTTGGCTTGAGAGAATTGAAACAATGACTTGATATCTTCAAGATTTGCCGGTTGCACCACAGCTTGCGGTACTAAATAATAAAAACTAGCATCACTGGCATAGCTATACCTATCGCTAATGCTGGCTTTGATTTTTTCTTTTGGTAGAATTTCTAATAATGCTTCTTGAATATCCATCAGTTTGCTACTAGATTTAAAAATCAATCCATGATTGATTGAAGTTTCAAAGTTACCAAAACTGGTCTTGATTCAAAGGGTAATTCTATACAAAAGCATTCCATTTTGTAACTTCATTTCAAATAGCAACCATGTCTAAACAAGTTTTGATTGAAGTTTGTGCTTTTAACCTTGAGAGTTGTATCAATGCCCAAGCGGGTGGTGCCG
>CAIZMD010000548.1 GCA_903933995.1 uncultured Bacteroidota bacterium | reverse complement strand
TCAAAGCGGAAAAAGCTTTCACTACCGGCATAGGATTCATCGCCTTGCATCATGGCTGCCCATTGGTTGCTACTCATGGCAGACGTACCACTATCAGTTAAAAGGTCTATGATCACATCCTTGGCCTTAATGAGAAAGGGATTATAATCTGCTTGTTTTAAAATTTGGTCTCTTTGTTCAGGGGTATTAAAATGAATGGGTTCCACAGATTTAATGCGGAATGGCTCAATAATCGTTTGCATACAATTGGATTGAATAAAGTAAAATGAAATAAAAGGAATAGGAAAGCAGGCAATCAAGAAGGACGGCCAATAATATTCTTCCAAAGAAGAGAACTAGATGTAAGTAACCAATTACGCATGGTTCAAAATTGCAGATTCTTGGGTAGCTAAAACAGGATTTTTATCATGTTTTAGTTTTGGGAAATCAAGGACTAAACTTCATCTTGCACTTGCTCATGCATTCCTTACCACTTACATACAATGACCATACCCTTTTTCATATGTTGCGGCATTTTGAAAGTATTCATGAACCAGCCCAAAATTGTTTATTTGAAAGAGGGTATAAGCCTGCTGCAATAAATGCCGCTTTAGCATTGCCAGGCTCTAGGTTTCATGCCTCTTTTGCCCAAGACCTTAAACAATTGGAGCAGCAAATGCAGTTGGGCGTCAAGCAAACCATCCCTTCCAATCCTGGGTATCAACATTGGCAAATTTGTTTTGACAAGCAGCAGTTCCCAAATGGAATTGGTACCCTTGGGGTTGTCCCCTTAGCTGATCTTGATAATATGGGTGCTCGTAATTTGATGCAAAAAATGAATAGGGGCATCTTGATGCAACATGCAACAGTTGATGTGCTTCCTATTAGTTGGGAGATGTCTGTTGTGGTTAAGCAACAGAAAAATTACTATTTACTTATCACGGCTTTTCCTGGAATACCATCCATGCCATTACCCAAACTTTATTTGGAAACTGAGTTTAATAGTGCCTGTAGACTTTATTGGAATTCCCATGTATTTCTTGAAATTGCCAAAGGGTAGGAAGTCATTCAAATATTTAATTTGTTGAAAAAGTCCTGCTCGTTGATTTCTTCTACAATGCCTGGCCCAAGATGGGTTACTGTGATATTTTCAATTGAAATTCTAACCAGTCTTCTGCATTTATGGTGTACGGCAGCAACCATTTTACGAACCTGATGAAATTTCCCTTCTGTGAGCGTGATCTCTAACCAACTATGGGGAATATTTGCTGGGATTTCATGGGTAGCAGGCTCCAACCAGGAGGGGCGTTCTACTTGTTTCACCAAACAAGGACTTGTGGTATAAGGCATTCCACCTTTGATTTCAATTTCAATACCCTTGCATAGTTGGTCAATGGAGGCTTGACTAATTTTGTTTTTGACCTGAACCAAATAAGTACGGCCATGCGGTTGCTTACCTTGAAACAATAGTCTAGTAATCTTGGGATTAGTGGTTAACAAAAGCAAACCTTCTGAGTGATTATCCAATCGGCCAATGGCATGGGTGCCTTCTGGAAAATCAAAATCCAATTGCCCCAATAAGCGTACATCATGTGAGCTTACAAACTGGGAGACCATATTGTAAGGTTTGTAAATAGCAAAATATCGGTGTTGCATAGCATTCACGGCTGCAAGATATCAAAGAAATGCACTGCGTTGTCTTAACCAATACCTTTGTATTAGATCAGACTTTAAAATCATGCTAAGTAATAACGACATCCTTAAGAAAATTCGTGTGGCACTTTCTCTTAGAACAGAAGAAGTAATACATATACTTTCCTTGGTAGATTTCCATATCACCAAAGGGGCATTGGGCGATTTATATAGACATGAAGACCATCCCAATTATCAGGAAGCGGGTGATCAGATCTTAAGAAGATTTCTAGACGGTTTGGTTATCTATAAACGTGGTCAGCAAGAAGCCAAAGCTGGTGAAACGGTGATTGATTTAAGAAATCAACCTGCAAAACCTAATTTGCCCAAACCTACTCCTCCTGCAAAAAAGCCAACAGCAACTGGAAAGCTAACCTATCAACCCAAACCTCAAGGAGTCAAGCCAGCGCAGTCTGCAGCTGGTCAATTCAAATCCAATTATAAGAAGCCCAAATAGGGGATAAACAAATAAAGCAATTTTATATAATTGAAAATGCAACCGTTTGCGTTCATTTTGGTTGATAAGACTGGGTGAAAAGGCAATCTTTTTGTATATTCATTCCTTATTTTCGGTTTGAGCAACCAATTCTTGTACTAATAGTTTTTGAGATGATGACAGCGGAACAGCAGCGATTAAAGGTTAACGCGGGCAGAAAAGTTCCCTTAGAGCAATGGGGCCCCTATCTTTCAGAGCGTCAATGGGGCACCGTAAGAGAGGATTATAGTGGCAATAGTGACGCATGGAATTATTTTCCTTTTAACCACGCACATAGTAGGGCCTATCTCTGGGGAGAAGACGGTTTGGGAGGGATTTCTGATTTTTTTGGAAACCTCTGTTTTGGCATTTCATTATGGAATGGTAAAGACGATATTTTAAAAGAAAGGTTATTTGGTTTGGGCAACTACCAAGGTAATCACGGTGAGGATGTAAAAGAGCTGTATTATTATTTGGATAATATTCCTTCGCATTATTATATGCAGATGCTGTATAAGTATCCGCAAGATGCATTCCCCTATCAGCAATTAATTGATGCCAATAGAAATAGAACTAAGTTAGAACCGGAATATGAGATTTTAGATACGGGTGTTTTTGATCAAAACAAATATTTTGACGTTTATATCACTTATGCCAAATACAGTAAAAGGGATATTGGTATCAAGATAGAAATAGTAAATAGGGGAAAGGAAACTGCACCCGTAACGCTTTTGCCCAATCTTTGGTTTTACAATCGTTGGCAACAAAATGACCTGAATCAAAAGCCCAATATTGAAGAAGTAAAAGAAGGTGTGGTTAGGGCAACGCATGAAAGAATTGGAAGTTATTATTTGTACTATCAAAAATCTAATGATCGGTTTTTCACAGAGAATGAAACCAATACTGAAAAGCTTTTTGGTACGCCCAACGAGTCTATTTTTGTAAAAGATGCATTTAATGATGCCATCATAATCAACAAGAATGTTGAAGCACTCAGGAAGAAAACGGATGGCACCAAGTTTGCACCGGTTTACAAAATGAAGATTGCAGCTGGTGAGTCTAAAACTGTTTATCTGCGCTTGGCGGATGTACTCATTGATAGCCCTTTTCCCAAAGGCTATGATTCTATTTTTCAGCAAAGAAAGGCCGAGGCCGATGAGTTTTATGAAGAAGTGCTTCCTGATAGTTTAAGCGCAGACACCCGCAATATTCAAAGACAGGCTTTAGCAGGTTTGCTTTGGAGCAAGCAATACTATCATTACGATATTGAAAAATGGATTAGCAATAGTGATAAGATTGCGCCACTAACAGAGCATCGGAAAAATGGTAGAAACCATGACTGGCAACACCTGAAAAATCAAGACATTATTCTCATGCCAGACAAATGGGAATATCCCTGGTATGCAGCATGGGATCTTGCTTTTCATTGTGTGCCCATGGCCATGGTAGATCCTACTTTTGCCAAGCACCAATTGCTCTTGGTTATGCGAGAGTGGTATATGAAACCAGACGGTCAATTACCCGCTTATGAATGGAATTTTAGTGATGTAAACCCACCTGTTCAAGCATGGGCAGCATTACAAGTATACAATATTGAAAAGAAGCAATCTGGTAAGGGCGATATTGTATTCCTTAAAAAGATTTTTCAAAAATTGATTATCAATTTTACTTGGTGGATCAACCGAAAAGACAAAAACGGGAACAATATCTTTGAAGGTGGGTTCTTGGGTTTGGATAATATTGGGGTCTTTAATAGAAGTATTCAATTACATAGTGAAGCCCAATTAGAACAGGCCGATGGTACTAGTTGGATGGGTATGTACGCCCTCAACCTAATGGATATGGCTATTGAAATATCCATGCACGATGAAGCATTTGAAGACACAGCCACCAAATTTTTTGAGCATTTTGTTTTAATAGCAGAAGCCCTCAATGAAATGGGTATGTGGAATGATGAAGACAAGTTCTATTATGATACTTTGGGGCTTCCTGGTCATGCACCTATTCAATTGCGGATTCAATCCATTGTAGGTTTGACCTCTCTTTTTGCCGTTTCCATTATCAATAAACAGGTATTCCAAAAATTGCAAGACTTTACCAAACGAATCAATTGGTTTGAGCAATACCGGAAAAAGAATAACAAGTTCTGGCCCAATGAGGAAAAAGTAGAAGAAGACAAAATCTTGATTTCACTTATTCCAAAAGAAAGATTGATTGCCTTATTGCAACGATTGTTAAATGAAACAGAGTTCTTATCGCCAGGTGGTATCAGGGCTTTGTCTAAATACCATGAAGAGCATCCGTACACAGTGAATATTGAAGGAACTGATTATTCTATTCAATATGATCCAGGTGATAGTACTTCTGATTTTTTTGGAGGAAATAGTAACTGGCGTGGACCTGTCTGGATGCCCATTAACTATTTGATCATTCAAAGTATTAAAAAGTTTGGCGAATTCTATGACGAGTCATTGACCATTGACTATCCAACTGGATCGGGTAATTATATGTCATTGACAGAAGTTGCTAATGAACTTACCAAGCGGGTAATCAGTTTGTTTGAATTAGACGGTGCCAATTGTAGACAACTCAACGCAGAGCAAAACTGGTTCTACTGTTTGCCTGAAAACAAAGACCTGGTATTGTTCTATGAATATTTTCATGGAGATACCGGAAGGGGATTAGGAGCCAGTCACCAAAGTGGCTGGACGGCATTGGTTGCAGAGTTAATCAATGAAGTATCGCCCAAGCAGAAAAAAAGAGCACCTTATCAACCTTCAACAGAGGAAGATGATTAATTACTAGCAATTGAACTAAGCATAGCCAATGGCACTTGACCTTACTATTGATGAAATTGTTACCCATTATCAAATGCTACCGCATCCAGAAGGTGGGTATTATAAAGAGACTTATCGTTCAGCGGAAAGGATACCACAAGATGGACTACCCAATAGGTTTGAAGGGGATAGGTATTTTGGTACGGCCATTTATTTTCTATTAGACCAAGGAAATTTCTCAGCCTTTCATAGAATCAAGAGCGATGAGACCTGGCATTTTTATGCTGGACAGGCTTTAGAAATCTTTGTTCTGCATGACAGTGGTGAGCTTCAAATGATTCTACTTGGTAATCAAATTCAAGCAGGGGAGACCTTTCAAGCTACCGTACCCGCAGGCGCATGGTTTGCATCAAGACCTGCTGCTGATTCAAGTTTTTCTTTGGTTGGTTGTACCGTAGCGCCCGGTTTTGATTTTGCAGATTTTGAATTGGCCAAGGCCGATATATTAGTTCAAGACTTTCCTCAACATGCAAGTTTGATTCGGGAATTGTGTAGAATTTAGTGAAGAGTGAAGAGAGGGAAGAAGAAAGTGCAGGGTTCAGAAAAGGGAAATTCAAATTTCTTATTTCAGTAATAGATGAATCACTGCGTAACCAAGGGAGCATAGTAATAGCACAACCACTATGGCAATAATAGTCCAATCCTGATCTTGTAAAGCACGTTTGAGTTTTCTGGCTTTTTTCTTATCAGTTTGTTTCTGCAAGTCTTTGTTTAATTGAGCAACATATTCCTGCATCAAATCCTTGTCTTTGAATTCTTGCAAGCCTTCTACAGCATCATTTAAGAAGGCTTCGTCTGACATTTGGTTTTCTATGGCAAAACGTTCTTCAGCCGTGGCATTCCCTTCTAAGTACCGTTTAATAGCGGCTTCGTCCGGTTGGGAACCATTGGGTAATATGTTGCTTAAATCAGGCATTGTGTTGTTGCAATTTTTCCAATAACAGAATTTTCAAATTGCGTTTTCCATTTTGAATATAACTTTTTACCTGCAATAAATTAAATCCTGTTTGATCTACTATTTCTTGGTAACTCTTTTTTTGCAAGTAAAACAAAGTTACACAGGTTTTCTGGGGCTCATTTAATCCCTCCATGCATTGCTCTAATTCCTGGAGTACCAGTTCTTTTTCTTTAACCGCTTCTAAGAAGTCCTGGTCAGGAGCTAAGGCTGTATCTTCTAAAACGGGAACCATTTTGTTTTTATTTCTTAATTGCATGAGGCAATGGTTCCTGGCAATGGTGTACAACCAACTCTTTACATAAGCCACTTCGTATTTTTGTAATTCTGCAATGGATTTGAGAAACACCTGTTGTACGGCATCTTTTGCGGCTTCTTCATTCTTGAGGTATTTCATACAAACACCCAATAACAAAAGGGTATAGCGTTGCAACACAATACCCAACCATTGGTTGTTACCGTCTTGCCGAAACTTATCTAAAAGTTCCTGATCGCTGATATGTTGGTAGCTATTGGTTTGCACTGCTTTAAAATAAGCATTTATAAAGAGATGCCGCTTTTGTAAATTTCCATAACTTGAATCAAAATTTCAAGATGGCTTTTGTTACGCCCATTGTTCCGGTTACACCCATGCGATTAGAAGCATCTCACCGTTCAGAAATGGTGAGCCAATTATTATTTGGAGAATCAGCCACCATACTAGAATCTGGAAAGGATTTTGTCAAAGTTTCAAGCCAATATGATGACTATATAGGTTGGATTCAAAAAAGCCAATTAGTTGAAATTTCGGATGAACAAGCCCTAAAAGGAAATGGCTTATTGAATGGCGATGTATTAAGGGCTATTACCTGTAATGGAACCCCCATGCAAGTATCTTTTGGAAGTCCCTTGCATTTTTTTGACCATGGTAATGCCAAGATTGGTTCTTTTGAATTTCATTATGAAGGAAAATTTTGGAATCCGGCCGAAGCCCAATTTAATGAAGCCACCCTTAAATGGGTATCTCATCAATTTTTAAACACGGCTTATTTGTGGGGAGGCAGATCCATTTTTGGCATTGATTGTAGCGGACTTACCCAACAAGTTTTCCAATTTCTGGGTATTAAATTGCCCAGAGACGCTTATCAGCAGGCAGCTTTAGGAGAGGTTGTGGGCTTTTTACAAGAAGCCAAATGTGGAGACCTGGCTTTTTTTGACAATGCCGAGGGGAAGATCACCCATGTGGGTATGATGTTAGACAATGCCACCATTATTCATGCTTCAGGAAAAGTGCGGTTTGATCCTATTGATAATATGGGAATCATAAACGCAGACACGGGAGAAAGAACCCACCAATTAAGGATAGTCAAAAGATACCATGCATAAAAAAAACAGCCGAAAGGCTGCTTTTTTTAATATTAATATGGTAGGTTTTAAATCAAGTCCATCGCTTTAGCAAAATAAGTAACAGTTCCAGGTAAGGCCAACCAGAAAAACTCACGATATACCACTAAAAGGGTAACCATAATGCCTAGCCAAATAAAGAACCAAAGCCAATATTTTCCTGTAGATACTTTTGCTTCCATGAATTTTAAGTTTTTGCAAAGATAAGGGGCTGGTTTCAATTTTGAAACCCGGCTTATTGGTTTTTTAAAATTTCTGTTTTGGCTGTTGGGGCAGCTTCAGTTGGTTTCTTGGCGGATGAATCAAAAAACAGCATTTTTAAGGATACCAACAGCAGAATTACCCCAAAAACCTTTTTCATTTTCTCGTCGCTGATATTTAGGGCAATCTTGCTACCCAAAAATCCACCAAGTACAAAAGCGGCTGCTATAATGAATACCATTTGAAAATTCACATAACCCTGCTTATAATACTGGATTACTGCTAAGATTCCCACGGGAAGTAGCATAATACCCAGTGAAGTGCCTTGGGCTTGTTTTTGGGTAAAACCTAAAATTAAAACCAGGGCAGGAACCATTAGAATGCCACCTCCTACACCAACTAGGCCGCTTAATACGCCAGCTGCAAGACCAATGAGGATGAGAATAATAATGGTGCCCGTGCTCATGACTTAGTTTATGGTGTGAATGTTTCCTTATAGAATTCAATAGCTTCCTTGATAATAGAAAGCGCTTTGGCCTTGTCTCCAAATTCTTCCACCACCACAGTTTTGTTTTCCAATTTTTTATATTCTTCAAAAAAGTGACGCAATTCGTCAAAGAAATGCTTGGGTAATTCTTCAATATTGTTGTAGTGGTTTACACCAGGGTCATTGGCTGCAACAGCAATGATTTTATCATCTGGATCTCCACCATCTACCATCTGCATCACACCAACCACTTTTGCTTCCATCAATGTTAAAGGCACAACGGGTAAGGAAGTAATGACCAATATGTCCAGTGGATCTTTGTCTCCACCATAGGTTTGAGGTATAAAACCGTAGTTAATAGGGTAGTAGAATGATGAAAAAATAACCCTATCCAATTTCAACAAACCAGATGGTTTGTCAATTTCATATTTGCAACGAGAACCTTGTGGAATTTCTATGACAGCAGTTACCACTCTAGGTGCATTTTCACCATAAGGAACTCCGTGCCATGGATGCAATACATATTGTGTCTTCATGAGAATCTTTTAGAGGTTAGTTAAGTTAAGGGGTTGAAAAACTAAATTTATAATCTACCAACCAACCTTGGTTAGTTTTGATGATTTTAATTTTCTGAGGTTTTTTATCAAAAGAATTGCTGTAATAAATAATGCTTTGTTCTTTGTCAAGATCTTCTACTTTTTCCAAATTAATAGAAGCAGATCTTAGCTCCTGTCTTCCTTCCTTGTCTTTTTGGCGATATTCCTGCTCAGCTACAGAAAGGAATTGTTTGTTCTGTTCATCAGCAATCATATAGAATGCTGCTTTTTGAAAATCGCCTTTTAAGTTGCCGTCTATAAATTCTCTTCCAGCATCAAAAGCGTTTTCTGCAGGTAGCAGGGCTACTTTTTTACTAGTACAGGATAGAGCAAATGCCAAAATAAATAAACTGAAAAGACGCATAGTTAGATTTCTAGTTTAAAGATACGTTGCCCATTTGTAAATTTCACAGGTTTACAAAAGATAACTGTACCTAGATTTTGATAAATCCATATTTATTGTATTTTTAAAATAATAAGCACCGTTTTATAAAACCATCTAACCTTATGAACATGAAGAAAAAAATCTTAATTGCCTGCATCATTGCCATGCAATCTGCCAGTGTTTTTGCAAGTATTCCAGTAGTGACTTCTAAAAATGATACCGCAACAGCCTATGTTTCTAAGGAAGACGAAGTCATGGTTAAGAACGCATTAGAGTCTTTTAAATCCTTGTCAAAAGCGGAAAGAAAAGCAAGAATTGCTGATGCAAAAGCGCTGTTGAAGAATTACAAAGCTGATAAAGCCAATAAAGCTAGTGGGGATGCTAGTACTAACACGCTTCTATTGGCAATCTTGGCCATTTTGTTACCACCATTAGCCGTTTACCTGCATGAAAATGCCATTAACACTAAATTTTGGATCAGCTTATTGTTGACCTTATTATTCTGGATTCCTGGTGTGATCTATGCTTTGTTTGTCATCTTTGCATAATCCATCCAACCTAATACAAAAGCCTCCCCAATTCTATTAGGGAGGCTTTTTATTTGTAGCTATTCAAATTTTTTTTATTGGTGAAATCCCAAATGCCTAATCAATGCTTCTGGCAATTTGGGTAGTCTTTTACGTTCAATTAAAAAAGTACTCAAACCAGAAATATCTCGATATACATAGTGCTTATTCAAAGCTCCTTCTAAGTAACCTGCTCCAGAAGTGTTACCAGTGCCCACACGCATACCAATCATTCTTCTCACCATGATCAAATGATTGTGGCGCCAATTACTCATCAAATGGTCTATTTCAATTAAGGAATCTAAAATCTGATAAGAAGTCTGGAAAACTGGAAAATCTCTATAGAGCATGATAAACAATGCTGCTCTTAAAGCTGCTGGAGAAAAATTACTTCTCAGTAAAGCCAATTGTTCGGGGCTCAATGTTTCCAAGGTTGATTCCAAAAAGATATAATCAAAGTCATGAATCTTGTTTTGTTCTCTTTCTGTAAGTCCCGCAGCATAGATATTTCTATATTGACTCCAGAATGGATGTTGGGAAGCATCGCCGTAGGCAACACCGTTCTCTGCACCCCAATAAGCACCGTCAAAAAATGGCATCCTTTCTAGCCAATTGTTCACCAATTGCAAAATGGTATTGGTAGATTCCGTATCCGTAATATGTTCGTAATCTTTCTTGGTAAAACCACCTTCATTGGTGCGTTTATAATAGTCTTTCTGGTGTCTGCTTTCTAGGCTAAGTCCTAGTCTGGCTTCAATCAATCTAAATTGTTTGCTTTGAAAACCGGAAGAAGGGGTGAGTAGGTTTCTAAATTCCAGAAAATCCAACGGGGTCATAGTATCCAAAATATGCACCTGCTGGTTCAGCAATTCAAGGATTCTAATAATTCGGCGTAGCCGATGTCTAACCAAGTTCAGGTCTTCTGAATTGTCATTAATGGTCTCTTGTCCAAAGACGCCAGTGATATAATCCATTTCAAACAAGATCTGCTTGAACCAGAGTTCATAGGCTTGGTGAATGACTATAAAGAGCATTTCGTCATGAGCGGGCTCATTGGGTGCTTCAGAACTAACTGGGTATTGACTATCTAGAATTTTGTCTAAATGCAGGTAACTACCATAATACATGGGGGCTTTTTCCATATTCAAGCTTTGCGGCAAAGAAAGCATTTGTTTTTGACTTGACTACAGCAAACTGGGGAAGAAAAATAAATCAGTCTATAATGTGTGAAATTTACACAATAGTTAATAATTTTAAGGCTTAAACGAAGCTTATGTCATACAAGAAATTGTTTTATTTGGTGCTTTTGACAGCTGTCATCAGTTCCTGCTCCAATCCCCAAGACAAGTCAGTAGCTAGCTCAGATACCGCCACCATTGACGGGCATCCAGCATGGATCATGAATGGGAATATTTATGAAGTAAATATGCGCCAATACACACCAGAAGGCACATTCAAAGCATTTTCTGCACACTTGCAACGATTAAAAGACATGGGTGTTCATACACTATGGTTCATGCCCATAAATCCCATTAGTAAGGTTGATAGAAAAGGAACTTTGGGTAGCTATTATGCGGTAAGTGATTATACCGCCATTAATCCAGAATATGGTAATCTAGAAGATTGGAATGCACTGGTAAAAAAAGCCCATGAATTAGGATTAAAAGTAGTGATTGACTGGGTGCCCAACCATACTGGTGCGGATCATCCTTGGTTGAAAACGCATCCAGATTTTTTTGTTCAAGACAGCACTGGAAAAGCAGTTTCTCAATTTGACTGGACAGATACGCGCAAACTAAATTATGCCAATCAAGAACTTACTGATAGCATGATTGCTTGTATGAAATATTGGGTTACTACTTCTGATATAGACGGTTTCCGGTGCGATGTGGCTTCTGAAGTAGCGGATGCTTTTTGGTTAAAAGCCATTCCTGAATTGAAAAAACAAAAGAACCTTTTCTTCTTGGCTGAAGCCGATAAACCCAATATGCATACTGATGGTTTTGATGCAACCTATACTTGGTCAGATTTTAGCATGATGAAGTTGATTGCATCAGGTAAACGTAATGCGTTGGCTTTGGATTCTATCATCAATAAAACTGATACTAGCTTCCCTAAGAACGCCATGCGTTTGTATTTTACAAGCAATCATGATGAGAATAGCTGGAACAAGGCAGATTTTGCCACCATGCCAGGTGAGTCACATGCCCCATTTGCTGTGTTAACACAAACCATCAAACGCAGCCTACCACTGATTTATAGCTCACAAGAAGAGCCTTTGTTGCGCTCTATTTCTTTCTTTGAAAAAGACACAATTCCTTTTGCAAAATTTGGAAGAGCGCCTTTCTATAAGAAATTATTGAACCTGCATAGTAATAACCCAGCACTGGCTTCCAATGCCAACTTTAGTAAATTGGTCAGTTCAGCAGATGCACAGGTATATGCTTTTACAAGAACTGCAGGAAAGAGTAAGGTTTTAGTTGTAGTAAATCTCAGTGGTAAAGCAGTTGATGCTGCTATTGCCGATGCTGCTATTGCTGGTGATGCTTCTGAATTGTTTACAGACAAGAAAGCAGGTATCAAAGCTGGACAAACATTTAATTTGCCTGCTTGGGGTTATCAAGTGTATACGTACTAGAAGAAAGTGAAGAGTGAAGAGAGGAAAGAAGAAAGTGAAGAGATAATAAGTGAAGAGTGAAGCGTGATAAGAGGGAGGAAGGAATTAGATTTTCAGCTTAGTTCCGATAAAAATGCAAAAGCCACGAGTAATCGTGGCTTTTCTTTTTACCTTTGAGTCATGAATCGTTCCCAACTTGTTGCCCAGATTAAGACCAAGCAAAACTATCTCTGCGTAGGATTGGATACAGATATTACCAAACTGCCAAAGCATTTAAAAGACACGGCAGATCCGGTTTTTGAGTTCAATAAAGCCATTATTGACGCCACCAAGGATCATTGTGTGAGTTATAAAATCAATACCGCTTTCTATGAATCACAGGGCTTGAAAGGTTGGGAGTCTATGGAGAAAACCCTGCATTATATTCCTGATACCCATTTGAAAATTGCTGACGCCAAGCGTGGCGATATTGGCAATACTTCTACCCAGTATGCTAAGACTTTTTTTGAAGTATTACCCTTTGACGCAGTGACTATTGCACCCTATATGGGAGAAGATAGTGTTAGACCATTTTTAGAATATGAAAACAAATGGAGCATTGTA
>CAIZMD010000547.1 GCA_903933995.1 uncultured Bacteroidota bacterium | reverse complement strand
GAACCTTTTAGTACAAAATCATGCAGGTTTAGGGTAAGCGCCGGAAAATGACTGAAAAAAGAAAAGCGTGCTTTGGAGAATTCTAGTTCTCCTTTCACCTTTTTTTTGGCCAGGTCTTTAATAGTATTTGAAATGGACTCCGGAAATAAGAAAGGGGCTAAAAAAAGGATGGCCACAATTGATCCCAAACCGATACCCGTGTACTTGGCTGTTTTGATCAAAACATTTTTTGCTGCTGTTTTCATGAAATGCTGTTTAACGGTTCCGGTTAGGGTCCGGAAATAGCCCAAAGTTAGATATTCGCTTTAAAACGTTTGTTAGCTTTTTATCATCAACGCTTCTCAAATAACCACCACAGTCTTCTGCGCTTTTTAACTTGATAATTACTCTGAACATAGGTTTGAATATGGGTCATGGCTTGGTCCATATCATCGGTTAATAAGACCAATTTCATGTCTTCTGGAGAGATAGTTCCTTCTTTAGCCATAAATTCTATGTAATCCATCAGGGGTTGAAAGTATTCTTTACCATACAAAACAATAGGAAAGTCGTTGATGGTCTTTGTTTGAACCAAGGTCAAGGTTTCAAAAAATTCATCCATGGTTCCAAATCCCCCAGGCATGATGATAAAAGCATAGGAATATTTTACCAGAATTACTTTTCTAATAAAGAAGTAGTTCAGGGTTAATGAATGGTGTACATAAGGATTGGCGTGTTGTTCAAATGGTAGTTCAATATTGCAACCAACAGATTGACCACCATTTTCAAAAGCCCCTTTATTAGCAGCTTCCATAATTCCGGGACCACCACCTGTAAGGGTAGTCAAACCCATGGCAGCTATACGCTTTCCAAATTCTACGGCGGCTAGATAATATTTGTGTGTTTCATCAAATCTGGCAGAACCAAATACCGTAATACAAGGACCTACAAAGTGCATGGTTCTAAATCCATGAATAAACTGTTTGAATATTTCCCATGCAAACCCCAATTCATTCATCCTAGGTTTGGGTCCGTCTAAATAAACTGGGTCTTTTGAAGAAATAATACGTTGTGTTTTAGCCATTTGGACAAATTTTTTCTTTTTATCTTCAAATTAGCATAAAATTTGATGTAGTATAACTGCCATCCTAAAAAACTGTCATGAAGAAAAAATTACTCCAACTGTTTCTGATACTGTTTACAGGCATTTGCAGTCAAGCACAAAACAGTATTCTCATCAAATCGGTTGATTATTATAACTATTCCGGTAGAACTTTGAATTATTTGGAGTTTCCTGAAATTAGCCAACAGTTAACCCATTCTCTGGACTCCTTGAGTAGGAAGTATTTGCAAATACCAATGGTGGTAGCCCCCGATTTTAAGATCAATAAACGGCTTTACCAAGATAACTCTTTGAGTGAACATGTAAATTTGGCTATTGGCAATAATGTTTCCAAGGAGAAAATCAGAGCTGCAGAAAAGCAACAATTACTCAATAATGGCCAATTGAATAGGGATGCCAAAACTTATTTTAGTCTTGAAATTGCAGAAT
>CAIZMD010000546.1 GCA_903933995.1 uncultured Bacteroidota bacterium | reverse complement strand
GAGAATAGTTTGCAAAACTGTATCAGCAGACTCTACCAAGAATTAGGTCCAGAATATGTTGCAACAACCAGCCCAAAAGCGGGTTATAGCGCTTCATTCAATATGGCTACTGGAAAAATGTTTAGCCCAGGCAAGGTAAAATGGATCAAAAATCCAGGTCAGGTACCCGAACTAGTACCTAATATTTATGCCGGTATGCAATTTGCCAAAGGCGTTTTTGTCCCATCTTTCTCAGCGGGAATCCGATATACATCTGCCAATAGAACCCGAAGCACCACTAGATTCTACGCCATGTGGGAGCCCCATTTCTTTTTTAGCAAGGATCTGTTAAACAATGTGATTACAGAAAGAAATGATTTTTTAACCCTCCGTTATATTCAACTACAAAAAAGACAAGCACCTTTTGATTTTGTGGGTAATATTTCCATTGGTTATTTAATTAGTAGGAAGGGAAATTGGTTTGAACCCAATACCTATAAAGTGGGTCTACCTGGTGTGCGCAGTGGCTGGTTGCAATTAGAACCCGAATTCTTTTTCCATGGGTTTGTAAAAGGTGTGAGTCCGTCTATCAAGTTGACCATTCACTATGAATAATTAAAATTAGGTTTTGTTTAGTGCTAACCCCGTTCATGGAGTATCCATCCTGAACGGGGTTTTAATTTGGAAAACTTGTTATCTTTCGTGCAGAAGTAAAACTCCTGCAATGAAACAGATCTCCCTCTTATGTGCATTGGTACTATTAGTAGTAACCCAAGTTAGTGCCCAACCCAATTGGTTGCGTTATAGCGCCATCTCGCCCGATGGCAAAACCGTAGTGTTCACTTATAAAGGTGATCTCTATAAAGTAGCCAGTACTGGGGGAACAGCAGTGGCCCTCACCAGTCATGAAGCGCATGATTTTATGCCGGTTTGGAGTCATGATGGCAAACAGATTGCTTTTGCTTCTGATAGGTATGGCAATTTTGATATCTATACTATTCCAGCTGAAGGTGGTGAAGTAAAAAGACTCACATACTATTCCACTGCGGAATATCCTTATGCTTTTAGCAATGATGACAAGCAAGTTTTGTTTGGATCTGCGCGTCAAGACGCAGCCAGCAATAGAACATATCCTACTGGATCTCAACCAGAGTTGTATGCGGTATCTGTAAGCGGTGGCCGTGTGAATCAGGTGTTGACTACGCCTGCAGAAGACGTGAAATGGAGCAAGAACGGACAATTGATGATTTATCACGATAAAAAAGGTGGAGAAAATCAGTGGCGCAAACACCATGTATCTGCCATTGCGCGTGATATCTGGGTATATGATAGCAAGGCTGGCACACATAAGAAGATCACCAGTTTTGCAGGTGAAGACCGCAGCCCTGTGTTCACAGATAATGACAAAGCATTTTATTATTTGAGTGAAGAGAGTGGTAGTTTTAATGTACACAAGATGAGTTTGGATGGTGGCAAGAGCACGCAGGTCTCTAGTTTCAAAAAACATCCGGTTCGTTTTCTCTCTAGTTCTAATAGCGGTACCCTTTGCTATAGTTATGACGGAGAACTCTATACCCAAGAACCAGGGGCTAAGGCCAATAAAATCAATATTCAAATTATCAGTGACGCCAAAGCCAATAACGAACGTCCCGTTCCTGTTAATGGTGGAGCTCGTGATCTAGCCGTATCGCCCAATGGCAAAGAAATTGCCTTTGTGTTTAGAGGAGAAGTATTTGTATCGGCGGTTGATGGTGGTGGAACCAAAAGAATCACCAATACCGCAGCACAAGAACGCAGTGTGAGTTTTTCACCTGATGGAAAATCATTGGTCTATTCCAGCGAGCGCGGCAGTAGTTGGAAGATTTATCAAACAGAAATAGTTAGAAAAGAAGAACCTTATTTCTATGCATCTACTTTGCTTAAAGAAACTGCACTAGTGAGCAATGAAAAAGAAAACTACTTGCCTGCTTATTCTCCCGATGGAAAAGAATTGGCCTTTATTGAAAATAGGGCAACGTTGAAAGTATTGAACTTAGCCAGCAAACAAAGCAGGACCATTTTAACCGATAAAGAATTATTTAGCTGGGGCGATAATGACCAGAACTTTGAATGGAGTCCCGATGGTAAATGGTTTGCCTTTAGTTATGCCATTGAGGGCGTATCCAATTCTGAAATTGGCATTATCAGTACCGATGGAAAGGGTAAGATTTTTAATGTAACAGAAAATGGTTTTAATGATGGATCACCCAAATGGGCCATGGGTGGTAAAATGTTATTGTATGAAACCGACAGAGATGGTTTGCGTGCAAAAGCCAATAGCGGTGGTAGTCAGAGCGATATTTATGCGGTAGTATTAAACCAAGATGCCTGGGATAAATTTAGACTCAGCAAGGAAGAAGCCGCATTGTTAAAAGACCAAGATGAAAAAGCAGCCAAGGCCGATACCAGCAAAAACAAAATCAAAAAAGATAGTCTGATCAATATTGAATTTGACGGTCTTACTTATAGAAAACAAAAACTCACCATTCATTCTTCAAGTCTAGCAGATGCCTTGGTAAGCAAAGACGGTGAAACCCTGTACTACTTAGCAAGATTTGAAAAGGGTTTGAATTTATGGAGTACCAATATTAGAACCAAGGAAACCAAAATTCTACTTCCACTGAATGCCAATTCTGGATCATTGACTTGGGACAAGGATCAGAAAATAATTTACTTATTGTCAGATGGCAGTGTGAGTAAGATAGATCCAAGCAGCGCAAAGCGCGATGGAATAGCTATTAATGGAGAAATGCAATTAGACGTGGCAGCTGAACGCAAATTTATGTTTGAACATATCTGGCGCAGAACCAAGACCACTTTCTATACAGCTTCTTATCATGGTATTGATTGGGATAGCTACAAACCAGACTACGAGCGTCATTTGGCACATGTTGGCAATAACTATGAGTTCACAGAATTGCTCAGTGAAATGTTGGGTGAATTAAACGTGAGTCATAGTGGTGCTAGTTATGGCGCTTTTAATCCTAATGCAGACGCAACTGCTTCCTTGGGTGCCTTCTATAGTTATGCGCATAGCGGCAATGGGGTAAAGATTGATGAAGTAATCAAGGAAGGACCATTAGACAAAGCAGGCTTTGGTATCAAGGCTGGCATGATCATAGAAAGTATTGATGGAGAACTCATCACACCTGAAAAAGACCTGGCCCAATACCTGAATAGAAAAGCAGGAAAGAATGTTTTGATTACTGTTCTGGATGGTGGCGTCAAGAAGGAATTGATTGTAAAACCTATTGGCCTTGGCGAAGAAAATAGTTTGCTCTACAAACGTTGGGTGCGCAAGAACCAAGAAGAGGTTGACCGTTTGAGCAATGGCCAATTGGGTTATGTACATATTCCCGGTATGAACGATGGTGCATTCCGTGTAACCTATGAAGAAGTCATGGGTAAATACGCTACACGCAAAGCCATGGTGATTGACACCCGCTTTAATGGTGGTGGAGACTTAGTAAGTGACCTAGCTGCATTCTTAACAGGTAAAGCCTATATGTACAATAGTAATGACAAACATATTGTGAGCTATGAACCAACTTTCCGTTGGACCAAACCTTCTATTGCATTAGCCAACGAAGCCAATTATAGCGATGGTCATTGCTTTGCCTTTGGATATCAAAATTTACAGATTGGTAAATTGGTGGGTATGCCTGTTCCGGGCACTTGTACTTTTGCTGGATGGGAATCTTTGCAAGACAATAGCATGCGTTGGGGTGTACCACCAGTAGGTGTGAAAATGATGAATGGACGCTATCTTGAAAATTCACAAACCGAACCCGATATCAAATTGATGAATGAATTTGAACAAGTGATTAAGGGCAAGGACCAACAATTGGAAGCAGCTATTAATGCTATGTTGAAAGATTTGAAATAAGATGAAGAAAAAAGAACTGCTTGCGCATTTGCCCATCTGGACCTTGGTAGCACCCATTGCCGGTTGGATCTTTTTTGCGGGTGAGAAATTTGATTTGGGATTTATATTTCTGCTCTGCCAAGGCGTTGCATTAATAGCAGCGGTATTGGCTGCTGTGCATCATGCAGAAGTTGTGGCGCATAGAGTGGGAGAACCCATTGGTTCTTTGTTATTAGCCATCTCTGTTACTACTATTGAAGTGGCATTGATAATTGAACTGATGCATATGGGTGGGCCCGATGCTTCTCTATTAGCCAGAGATACAGTCTTTGCCGCGGAGATGATTATCATCAATGGCATCATTGGTCTTTGTTTGTTAATTGGCGGATTAAAACATAGAGAACAGTCTTTTAGCCTAGACGGAGTTGGTGCATCACTAACGGTTTTGGTGGCTATTTCTGTGCTCACTTTAATACTGCCCAATTTTACTACCAGTATTGCTGGACCATTTTATAGTAGTAAACAGTTGGCATTTGTGGCGATTGTTTCGTTGGTCTTGTATGGTACATTTTTAGCTATGCAAAATATCCGGCACAAAGACCATTTTGTTGCAAAGGATGAAGTAGTGAGCCATGGTCATGCGGGTAAACCAAGCAATAAAATTGCATGGATCAGCGCTGGACTATTATTGGTAGCATTATCAGCGGTAGTTTTATTAGCAGAAGCATTGGCTCCAGAAATTGAAGAAGGGGTTGCCGCAGCGGGTGCACCAAAATCTATTGTGGGAATCATCATTGCCATGGTGGTTTTATTACCTGAAGGAATAGCTTCTTTGCAAGCAGCCAGAAAAAATAAATTGCAAGCCAGTTTAAACTTGGCACTGGGATCGGCCTTGGCCAGTATTGGACTAACTATTCCAACCGTTGCATTTGTTTCTATTTATATGGGCCTGCCACTAACACTAGGAATTGATACCAAATCAACCGTGCTATTTCTACTCTCTTTGTTTGTGATCATGCTTTCTTTAAAAACAGGAAAAACCACTTTGCTGCAAGGAGTAGTGCTCTTGGTTATTTTTGCAGTTTATTTGTTTACTACTATTGTGCCTTAATGTATCATGGTGATAAATGTTGATTCATTTAGTTTTTATCAACAGGGTAGCAATCGTATATTTGCCATCCATCCGATTCCGTAGCTCAGTTGGTAGAGCAATACACTTTTAATGTATGGGCCCTGGGTTCGAGTCCCAGCGGGATCACAAAGCTCTCCGATAAATCGGAGAGCTTTTTTTATCGCAGAACTACCATCAGGCATTTTCCAAAAGCCACCGTAAGGCCGCAGCGCAGGCGCAACAAGCTTGCTTGATTGCGCCGGAGCGAAGGCCTTACACGAGCGAAGCGAGGGCTTTTGGAAAATGCCTAATGAAAATCTTACCATTAAAAAGCCTCATTGCATGCATTGGAGCTTTGCGCTAGCTCAATGCGGAGGGAAGTTGGCGAAGTGCAACGCAGCCAACAATCCCAG
>CAIZMD010000545.1 GCA_903933995.1 uncultured Bacteroidota bacterium | reverse complement strand
ACTTTGGCGTTGCCGGCCGGAGGAATATTGGCGTCCAATTGGGTGTTGGTGTAACCGGCCGGAAGTGGCGGTTGGTTGTCAACACCGTCATACCAAGTGATGTCACAGGCCGGCATTTTGGCGCGCTCTGGAAAGTGAAAATTGATGGTAGAAGAAGTGGGATAGAAGAAAGGATTATGCCCCGTTGCTTTGAGCATGCTGATCTCAGTTGGAAGACCAAGGTCTAAAAATTGGTGAGCGGTATCAATAATATGCGCACCCCAATCGCCCAAGGCACCCATACCAAAATCATACCAGCAGCGCCACTGACCATTAATATAGTCATGGTTATAGTCATGCATTTGCGTAACACCATGCCAAGTATTCCAGTCAAGTGTAGCAGGAATAGCTTCAGCCGCAGGCAGTTTTTTGATATTGGTATCCCATCCATGCCATCTACGAGCACTATTCATGTGCGCAGTAATAGCGGTAACGTCTTTGATAATTCCAGCTTCGGTCCAAGCTTTGAACTGAAAATAGTTGCCATCGGAGTGACCTTGGTTACCCATTTGAGTTACCACTTTGGAATGTTTTTTAGCAGCTTTCATCATCAACTCCACTTCATTAAAAGTGCGAGCCATGGGTTTTTCCACGTACACGTGTTTGTCTAAAGAAAGGGCCATCATGGTAATGGCAAAATGGGAATGGTCTGGAACACCAATAGCAACGGCTTCAATTTGAGAACCCATTTTTTCAAACATGGTTCTAAAATCTTGAAAGCGTGGAACATCTGGATACAATTTCAAAATTTCTTGGGTTTGAGGACCACCCATATCGGTATCACAGAAAGCCACAAAATTGGCTAGACCTGTTTTGGCAAAAGACTTAACATCGGAGCCACCTTGGTTACCAATACCAATACAGGCAAGGTTTACTTTTCCGCTGGCGCGATTGGCAAAGCCATTGTTCCAAATAGCTGGAAAAGCAGTGGCTGTAGAAAGCAGGGCGGCATTCTTCAGGAATGACCTGCGGGATTTATTAGACATAGCAAGCAATTTTTAGGTTCACTAATATAACTATTAAAGCCTACAACAATTAAGGCAAATCCTTCTTTAACTGCTGATAATCGGTGAGTATCGCTTTAAACTGGTCTTTTAGGTTTTTGGTCATCTGTAATTGTTGGGTAGTAGGCGCAAAATCTGCTCCATAGGTTTGAGACTCTTTAGAAATGGCCAAGAGTCTTTCTGTAATCTGAACAGGGTTGCGGAATTCATCCCAACGCGCACCTGTTTGTTGGGTATCAAACAATTTAGACTCCAAAGCATAAACCTGTTGCTCCAAAGCCAAAGATTTTGCAGAGTTCTCTTTCAACAAAGCGGCACGTTTAATTTCCATTTCAGCAATCAAGTCAAAACAGGCTTTGATGGTAGTGCGCAAATCCTTACCCAATGCATACTGAGCGGCAATGGCTTCCTTGGTGGAACCGGCGTTATGATCCTGCAGCACTTGCAGCATTTGTTTTTCAACACCGGTATCAGTTTTCAGTAAGACTTGATAAGATCCATTAGGAACACGAATAGGCTCCATGCCAGGACCAATATCCAAATCTGGTACATACATTAACCTACTACCAGTGGCGTCTAATTTTACAAAATCCTTACCCTTGGGTTTGGTTTTCAACGATGGCATTTTCAATTCTTCGTGCGCCAGATCCCACCAAACACGATTCACCCCTTTGAGATTGCTACCCTTGATGGTTTTAATGGTATCGCCCAAAGGGCCTAATACAAAAACCTTTGGCGCTGTTTGTAAAGTATCGGCTAAGAAATAATTGATGCTAGCACCATAGGGAGGATTCTCACCCCTAACAGCAGCACCACCGTCGTGATTGGCGCCTTTAAAATTAAAACGATAAGCCGGACGCAATGAATACAAACTGGTCTTGCTAGTAGCCAAGCGTTTGCTCCATTCACGAATTGGCGTAATATCATCCAAGATATAGAAGCCACGGCCATAAGTAGCTACGGCTAAGTCACGGAAATTTTTCTGAATAGCTAAATGGTACACGGGCGATGGTGGCAGGTTGTTTTTGAGTTGCAACCACTGACCACCGTCATCAGGACTTACATATAAAGCGTTGTCTGTACCAACAAAAATCAAACCCTTCTGAGCCGGATCTTCTTTTACAAAATGCACAAAACCACTATTAGACTCAGGTAATTTCAGACCAATATTGGTCCAGTGTTTACCGTAGTCAGCAGTCTTAAACAAGTAAGCTTTAAAATCTCCCTGCAATTGATAGTGCACGGTCACATAAGCCGTACCCGCGTCAAAATTAGAAGGATCAATATTGCTGATGGTT
>CAIZMD010000544.1 GCA_903933995.1 uncultured Bacteroidota bacterium | reverse complement strand
AAACAAAAAACCAATTAAACCAATAAAAAACAACAACAACTATGAAAAAACTAATCGCAATGACCGCATTTCTAGCCCTAGTAGGATTAGAAGCCATTTCTCAGGTGCCAGCTGGTTTTCAAAAAGCCACCATTACCCTTGCAAATAATGAAACCGTAGAAGGTGCCATTAAAGACGGTGGAATTGCCAAGGGAACCGTACAATTTGTAGCAGCCAGTGGTTCTAAGAAAAGCTATTCTGCAGCAGAATTAAATGCGCTAACCGTTAATGGAGAAAACTATTTGGCTTTGTCAAATGACTTTTACAAAGTATTGGTGAATGGAAAAGCTTCTTTATTACAAAAGCAATCAGACAATAGCGGCAAGATGCTTTTCAATGGTTCAGAAGCCAGTGTTGCAACCACTACAGAAGGAAAGATTGGTGAGTGGTACCTGCTTACTGCATCTAACGGTGACTTGCATTTATTGGGTAAAAAGAATTTTGATGCTGTATTAACCAATGCATTAACGGATTGTCCTGCTTTTTTAGCAGACTTGAAAGCCAAGACATTTGCCTATGAGCAACTGACCCAAGCTGTGGTTAAGTACAATCAATGTAAATAAGCTTCGCGTTAGTTAGAATCTTCCCCCTTTGAAAAATCCCCAGTTAAGGGGATTTTTCATTGTTATCAGTCTTGTAAATTGTGCTATAGTTCTGAATAAGCTGTTGCGTGACAAAGAATGGTTTCATTGCGTTGTACGGTGTTTTTGTATTCAGCCTTACCAGATAAGGTTTTCCATTCTGGATCTGCACTAAAGGTTTTCCAGTGTGCATTGCGGTCATCCATATTGTTAAAGCTGGTCATGTACATCAGGTTGGGCATTCTTGCTCCAGCCAATACTTCTCCATAAAAAATGGCATTAAAATTTAGTCTAACAAACAAGGCCACTTCTCCACCCGCATTAAACATCTCTACTTTTTTGCGATACATTTTTTCGGTAGGACCTTCATAGGATCTTAATTCATATACCCTTTCATCAGCGGTTCCCGTAATCTTAGGTGCTGCAAAATCAGGCATCATTTCATAGGCTTTTAACAAAATGGCTTCCTTTCTAACAAAAGGTGTTTGATTATAAGGGGCGTTTAAATAAGCGGCACCATCCGTTAAATGTTGTTCATCCTTCCAGATAGCCATATCTGTTTTGTCAATTTGGTCAATGGTTTTAAAGGGAATAAACACAAAGATTTTTTTATCAGCAGCGGTGTCATTAGCAATGGGTTTGAATACACCCACTTTGGCAATTCCCGCGCGGTGTAAAGCAGGGATCAATGCGCTTTGTAAATAGTTGTCTACTGCAGCCATTTGACTGGCATTGGCAATATGATAAACCGTAATTTGATAATAAGCCCTTTTGGGTTTAAATGCATTTGCCATGCTGCTGAATAATAGCAAAGCGGTAAATAGGGCAAGCGTAATCTTCTTCATGTTATTGATGGGTTAATCTATAAATAAGCAATGCTGCTCTTTGTGTAAGGAAAGATAGTTCATTCAGGTTAATGGTTTCTCCAGGAGCGTGGGCCCCTTTTCCAGAAGCACCCAACCCATCCAAACAAGCTACATATTGTGCTATATAAGAAATGTCTCCTGCACCGCGGCTGCCTGGATCACCCGCAACGGTTTTGCCTGCACCCATGTCTTGGGTAATTTTATTTAAGACCTGTAATAAATCATCGTTTGCCTTTGTGGGTTCCATGGCAGGAATGCCATCGCTAAAGCGAATACTGGCTTTGGTGCCATTTAAATTTTGTGCAACAATGCTTTTCATTTTTTCACGAGCTGCATTTTTTTGTGCTTCAGTTAAAAAACGTAAGTCTCCAGTAACAGTAACAGCCGGAGAAATAATATTGGTTTTGCCAATGGCTTCACCCTTTGATTTCTTACTGTCATAATTCATGTCTGATCCACCAATAATCAAACCCGGATTAAAAGTCAGGTATTTTTCTTGACTCAATACTTCTCTAAAACTATTGAGGATTCTAGCAGCTTCATAAATGGCACCATAGCCAGAACCTGCACTAAAAACACCAGCTGAGTGCCCGGTTTTTGCGGTTACATCAAGCTTCCAACCACTAGATCCCCTTCTGGCTGTTGCAACCGTAAATAAACCAGAAGCGCCTTCAAAACCCAGGGCAATATCGTTTTGTTGGGCCCTTTCTATAAAGTCTTTACGGCTTACACTAATGGGGGAACCTGATTTTTCTTCATCACCAGTAAAATAAACGGTGATATTGGCGTCTTTTAATAAACCAGCAGCATTGAGTGCTTGCAGCGCCATAATAGCAATAACGTCACCACCCTTCATATCATTTACACCCTGACCAGTGGCCGTACTATCATTGAGTTTGGTATAAGGGTTAGGTGGCATGTCTGGTTCAAATACCGTATCTAAATGCCCAATCAAAAAAAGTCTTTTACCCTTTCCACCTTTTCTTGTTGCTACTAAGTGACCCGCGCGATTGATTGAATCAGGCATGGGAATCCACTCAGTGGTAAAACCCGCTTCTTGCAAGGCTTTTGCAAAACTTGCCCCCACTTTTTTTACACCCGCAATATTCAAACTACCACTATTGATATTCACGGTGGTTTCTAATAATTGTTCGGCTTCTTTTTGGTGAGCCTGTATGTATTGAACAATTTTTTCTTCGGTGGTACTAAGCCCCTGGGCCATTGTAGCAGAAGTTAAAAAGCAAGTAATTGCTAGCGCGATGGTTTTTTTGTAATGCATGCATCTAAGATAAGCAAATGATGAATTGTAATTTCTTTAACGTATTTGGGCATTGGAATTGCGTCAAAGACTCGGTGTTGCATAAAGGAAAATATTTTTTAAGCCTTTAACAAACCCTTAATACACAAACAGAAAACAGCGGGGCTCTCTATAATGGAAAGCAGCAATAACAACTAAAATAAACGAATGGTGCATCTATACGCTAAACCAGTTATGATTATGAAAAACAGAAACATCCTCTCCTTTGCCTCTTTGTTGGCTATTGCCGTTGTATTATTTGCAACCGCATGTAACAAAAGTAATTCATCAGAAAATGCGGGTACACAAACCCTAGCATTGTATCTAACAGATGGTCCCGGTCTTTTTGACAAAGTCTTGGTAGACATTAAATCTGTAAAAGTATTGGTAGACACTACCAAGAATACACGTAATCACGATGATTGTGACTTTGACCGTTTGGGTTCAGATGACCGTAAGAATGATAGCGGTTTTGTTTGGACCGATATTGGCATCAAAGCCGGGATCTATGACCTCTTGCAATTGCGCAATGGTACAGATACTTTGCTAGCACAAACCAGTATTCCTAAAGGAGCCATTCGTTTGATCAAGATTGAATTGGGTACCAATAATAGCTTGGTAAAAGACAGTATTTCTTATCCTGTAAGCCTACCTGCTAGTGCCAAAAACTATGTGTTGATCAAAACAAAAGGACACGAGTATGATGAGTACCTGCCTGGTCAAAACAGACTTTGGTTAGACTTTGACGTAGCACGTTCTATTGTACAAGAAAGAAACGGTCAATTCTATCTCCGTCCCGTATTCCACATATTTACCAAGAAAAAATCTGGTAATATAGTAGGTAAGATTATCAATCAAAAAGATGCAAAAGCAGTGGTAACCATTTACAATGCAACCGATACGGCTTATGCACTACCTACTAGAGAAGGATACTTTAGCGTAAGGTCTTTGAAAGACGGTACTTATAGCGTCTTGATCAATGCCACCAGTCCTTATCTTGACACCACTATCAATAATGTAGTAGTAGCTGCTCCAAAGGAAACTTCCTTGGGTGTGATTACGCTGAAAAAATAATTCTGGCGATCATTTGGTGAAAAGGGGAAGCTTGCTTCCCCTTTTTTTGTGGAAATCATGGTATCTTACGGCAATGGAAAATAATACCTTCTTGCTCTATGGAGCCAATGGCTATACTGGAAGATTAATTGCAGATATGGCAAGGGATTACGGGCTGAGGCCCATCTTGGCTGGCAGAAATGCTACTGCCATTAAAGCCCAAGCTGATCAATTGGGTTTGGACTATCGGGTCTTTGATTTAGATGACCAACGCAGTTTGGAAAATGCCTTATTGGGTGTTCCACTGGTTTTACACGCAGCGGGTCCTTTTTTCAGAACCTATAAAAAAATGGTACAAGCCTGTTTGGCAACCAATACCCATTATCTAGATATTACTGGAGAGATTGGCGTTTTTGAAGGCGTTAAAAGAATGAATGACCTAGCCCTACAAGCAGGTCTGATGCTCATGCCAGGCGTTGGGTTTGATGTGGTACCAACGGATTGTATGGCGGCATTTTTAAAACAAGAGCAGCCAGACGCCACGCATTTAAAACTAGCATTTGCCACCATTGGCGGAAAACTATCTCATGGTACATCTATGACCATGGCCGAGGGTTTGGGAGAAGGAGGAGCCGCCAGAATTGATGGAAAAATTACCAAACAAGCATTGGGTAAAAAAGGTATGTGGGTAGATTTTGGCAAAAAGAAATTATTTACCATGACCATTCCCTGGGGCGATGTGTCAACAGCATTTGTGACAACAGGGATTCCCAATATTGAAACCTATACCACAGTAGCGCCAAAGCAATTCAAGATCTTGAAATGGCAGTTCCTGTTTAACTGGGCATTACGCACCAGCATGGTTCGCAATTATATTAAAAAACAAATTGCTCAAAAACCAGCTGGTCCATCAGCAGAAATTAGGGAAACAGCCAATAGTTATATTTGGGGTCAGGTACAGAATGCTGCTGGGGAAAAGAAAACAGCCAGATTGGTTTGTCCTGAAGGATATAAATTAACAGCCATCAGCAGTTTAATCATTGCTAAAAAAGTCTTGGAAGGAAATTTTAAACCGGGTTATCAAACCCCTGCTGGATTATATGGTTCAGACCTGGTCTTGGAGATTCCAGGTGTCTCAAGAACATTAATTCAAGATTAAATTTTATTGCCGGTTTAAAAAAAACGGCAACTTTGGCTCTCTCAAACCAAGCAAACTAACATGGCCACAAATAGGAAAGCCGCTATTGGATTTATTTTTGTTACCCTTTTAATAGACGTAACAGGTTTTGGAGTGATCATACCCGTGATGCCCAAATTGATTGAAGACCTGGTGGGTACACAGGATATGAGTAAGGTATCAACCTATGGTGGATGGCTCACATTTGCTTATGCGTTTATGCAATTTTTATTTGCCCCTATTTTGGGAAACCTAAGTGACAAATATGGAAGAAGACCCGTGTTATTATTCTCCTTATTTGGATTTGGGATTGATTATATTTTTCTATCCTTTGCACCAAGCATTGGGTGGTTATTTTTAGGAAGAATTATTGCAGGAATTACGGGTGCTAGCTTTACCACGGCATCGGCCTATATAGCAGATATTAGTACCCCAGAAAATAGGGCACAAAATTTTGGAATGATTGGGGCTGCTTTTGGTTTGGGCTTTATCCTTGGCCCCATGATTGGTGGATTATTGGGAGAGTTTGGGGCTAGAATTCCCTTCTTTGTTGCCGCAGGTTTGGCATTGACCAACTGGCTCTATGGTTATTTTGTGTTGCCAGAATCTTTGAGCAAGGAAAATAGAAGATCATTTGAATGGAGAAGGGCCAATCCTTTGGGATCTCTGATGCAATTAAAAAAATATCCCGGGGTAGGAGAGCTAGTAGTATCCTTGGTCTTGATCTATATTGCCGCACACGCTGTACAAAGCAATTGGAGCTTTTTT
>CAIZMD010000543.1 GCA_903933995.1 uncultured Bacteroidota bacterium | reverse complement strand
GAAATTAGAAATGGAAAACTTTATTTGAATCCAGATAGAAAGGTTCTTTCTGCCTCTTATAGTACTGTTAAACAGGAAATACCCATTAACACCAATAGAAATTTTAAAATAGAAACCTCTATAGCAATTGAATATCTAGGTGATAGTAAATATTTTGGATTTATCAGTTTTGGGCCTTCGGGATCATCTATTTACAATACTAAACTGGAAGTTTATAATGGAACTTACGGTTTTCTTTCTATTTATGATGCTGCCAAAGTTAGAACAAGTACAGACTTCAAACATCTTGCTATCAAAAACAAAAGAATTGGTGAACCCTACAATCTTAAAATAGAGAAGATTGGATTAATGTACCGATATTATGTTGACGATGCATTAATTCATGAAACCGCCAAAATAGAGAATCTAGGAAATTTTATTGGGTTTGATATAGATGGCTTTGGTCAATCTATTTCAGTGGATTATCTCAGAATCAAATACCTTAATTCAGATTATGATCCAGATAAAGAGCTACCTGATGAACAAATATTCACCAAAAAAATAACTGGACTTTATAGCGAGGGAAAAAAGGATGAAGCTATCAACTATGCAAGCGACTTATTAAAAAAAGCACCAAAGAATACAACGCTTCTGTGGTATCGGGGTTTTTATTATAATCGGATGAACAAATACTACCTAGCCATTGAAGATCTTACAAAGGGGTTGGAACAGAATGTTGACACATTAAAACCTATTTTATTAAGAGAAAGAGGTTTATCCTATTCTAAGCTCAAACAATATGATCGGGCAATTCTTGATTATAATGAATCAATCAGTCTAAATTCCAAGAGCCCGAATAGTTACCTAGAAAGAGGTGATATGTATTTAAGCATGTCAAAAACTGACAATGCCATAGAGGATTATTCTTCTGCAATTGCACTATCTCCAGAAAGTTATGTCTTAGCATATAGAGCTAGAAGTAAGGCCTATTCTTCAAAAGGCGACTACGAATCAGCTGTAAAAGATTTGAAAAAGTGTTTGTCTATCAATCCCAAACTGGGATATATCTATATCAGTTTGGTTGCACCACTTTCTAGGATGCAACAATTTGAGGAAGCCAGAAAGTATTATCAGCTTTCTATGGGTAATGATGTAAATACATATACCAAGGATGCATACTGGAAATATTACCAATACTATGTTCAAGCAGCTGCCGAAAATATTCCCAATGGTGATTATGAAATTGCGCTTCAACAGGTTGAAAAAGCATTAACAGAACATGGCACAGCCGTAACAGAAATTTCCAAAACGGATTACGTAAATATGCTTTCTCTAAAAGGATTTCTTTTGGAGAAATTAAATAAGAAAGAAGAAGCTAAACAGATATACAATCAATCATTAGCCATCAATTCCATTCAACCAGAAGTAAGTAGATCATTGCTGGCTTTGGGTAATGGAGCTGCCAAAGACAATGGCAAATCAACCGTAGTAGTTCCCAACGTGGTTACTCCTACAAGTACTGATAAAACCGCCCCCAGCATTGTTATCACAAGTCCACAAGTGACTCGTGGGTTAAAAGTGGTTCAAAAAAATAAAAGCACCATCATCACAGGTAAAGCCACTGACCCAAGTGGTATTTATGAAGTCTTGGTCAATGGCATTGAAGCACAAGTGGATGCCTCTGGCAATTTCTCTGCCACAGTACCATTAGCCATTGGCGATAACGCACTTTCAGTTGCTGCAACAGATACCAAGATGAATAAGGGGGTGTTTAATTTTAGTATTAATAGACAAGCAGGGGCACCAGCAGCGCCTTTAACACCCGTAATTACAGATACGGATATCATTCCAATTAATACAACTACCGTAGAAGCAAAAGGCAAGTATTATGCTTTAATCATTGGGGTACAGGATTACAAAGACGAATCCATTAATGACCTTGATAGGCCGGTGGCCGATGCTAATTCCTTGTACCAAACACTATTAACCAATTATACTTTTGAAAAACAAGACGTCAATTTTTTAAAGAATCCAACCAGAGACCAATTATTTGAAGCATTGGAGTTGCTTTCTAAAAAAGTAAAAAACATAGACAACCTACTCATATTCTATGCAGGACATGGATTCTGGGACGAAGCCCGTAACCAAGGTTATTGGTTTCCTTCAGATGCAAGAAGACAAAACCGATCTACCTGGTTAACCAATGCTGATCTAAAAGAATATATCAGTGCCATTAAGTCAAAACACACACTACTAATATCTGATGCATGTTTCTCTGGTGGTATTTTTAAAAGCCGTTCCGTTATGGCAGGAGCTAGCAGGGCTGTTAAAGAGTTGTATGAACTTCCTAGTAGAAAAGCCATGACCAGCGGAACGTTGAAAGAAGTTCCCGACCAAAGTGTGTTTATTCAATACTTGGTAAAACGCTTACAACAGAATACAGAAAAATACCTGTCTGCAGAACAACTCTATTCAACACTAAGAATTGCCGTAATTAATAATAGCGCAAATGGTCAGGTACCACAGTTTGGTGAGATAAAGGAATCAGGTGATGAGGGCGGTGATTTTATTTTTATTAAAAAATGATCAGAATGAACAAGTATTGCTTAGTCGTTTTGTTTTTTTTATTTCTTATTAACAATCATATTGAAGCACAAAAAAGCATTTCAAAAGATTTAATTAAAAAGGCTTCAAAAGCTTTAAAAGAGGAACAATATACTTTAGCTGAAAAATATTATTTAGAAGCGAATAGATATTACCCAATACCTACAGAACTAGGGTTATTCGCTTTAGAAAGGATGAAAATAAGCGATATAAAAGGTGCCAACAAAATTATGGACACCGCAATATTAAGTCTTAACAATATTGTTAATCCTTCATCAATAGATTTTAATAAAACAGAGATACTAAAAGAGAAATATTTTCAAAAAGGAATGTTGAATTTTGACTATGGTGATCCAACTGTTGGCATTCCTGCAATAATTAGATTTTTAGAAATTGCAAAAAATAGTGATGGTATAGAAAAAGCAAAAAAAGAACTTTATGAATATTACATTGAAGCTGCAGTAGAAAGTTCTTATTATTTGAATGATAAAAAAAGCCTATTTGAAATTAGAAATTTAACTGCTGATTTAAAATTAAATAAATCAAATTTTACTTCTAATATCTATTTAAAATTAATAGATAAAAATTTCGTTGAAGTAATTTCAATATTATCAAATACAAAAGAGAATGGACAAGATTTTAGTAATTCAAAAGAATTAGCAAGGCGAATGATGCCAATGGCGCTTGCTAACGCAGGTGAATATCAAAAGTCAATAGATGCAATACAGAATTTACTTAAAACATCCATAGTTGAATCAGAAATGTTTTATGCATATCCAATTGGAATTTGTGCTTTAGGTCAAAATAATTATTTAAAGGCAGTTAATTATTTCTCACAAGCATTACGTCTTTCAAAATTTAAAAGAGTGGGAAATAGAATGATAAACTCTTCAAAATTTATATATTATACAAAAAGAGCAGAAGCTTACCTTGGTCTAAATGATTTTGTGAAAGCTAAAAATGATTTTGAATCAGCATTAACATATTATCCCGATTTTGAACCAGCATTAAATGGATTAGTAAAGCTAGAAGGTAGAATAATTACAGAAAGAAGAATTGATAAAACGCCACCCGTAATTGTAATTTCTGAGCCAGCAGCAGCAAGAGGTTTAAAAATTGTGGGTTCAGGAAAAGATGTCATGGTCAAAGGAATAGCAACAGATCCTTCTGGTTTAAAATCCGTATCTATCAATGGCAATTTGGTCTATTCAAAAGAAGAAGGTGATTTCTGGGGGGTTATTCCTTTATCAATAGGAAATAATAAAATCAAAGTAGTTGCCATGGACATGGCTGGAAACATCGCTGAACAAAATATTGAAATTGAAAAACCACAAAGTGCAATTTCAGTTAATAATGATATTGTCCCTGTAACTCAAAAAGAAGGAAGAAACTTTATTCTATTAATTGCAAGTCAAAACTATGATGACCAAAGCATTCCTTCTTTAGATAATCCAATTCCTGATGCCATTAAACTAAAAATGGTGCTTAAAAACAGTTACAATTTTAATGATGAAAATATTATTACCCTCTTTAATCCAGAGAGATCGGATTTTAAAAAACGTTTTGTTGAATTATCTGAGACACTCCAACCAGAAGACAATCTCATCATCTTTTATGCCGGTCATGGCATTTGGGTAGAAAAAGAAAAGAAAGGGTATTGGTTATTAACCGAATCTAAAAGAAATGACCCAAACACTTGGTTAGCAAATAAAGAGGTATTGAGCATGATCTCAAGTCTTTCCTCCAAACATACGCTTTTGATTACTGACGCCTGCTTCTCTGGTTCCGTTTTCAAAACCAGAAGCATTGGATCAGATGCACCGCCTGCAGTGAGAGAAATGAGTGAGAAGATTAGCCGTGTAGCCATTACATCTGGAAATGACACTGAAGTGCCTGACCAATCTGTATTCATGAAATACCTTATCAAGGCTTTGAGTGAAAACAAAGAAAAATACCTGACTGCTCAAAAAATGTTCATTAACCAAATAATTGAAGCAGTGATGACAGAGTCAAAAACCGAACCTAGATATGGTACATTAGAATTAGCCGGACATGTTGGTGGTGATTTCATATTTATAAAAAAATAACATGGTATTAAAGAGCTGCTTTTTTGTTTTTATTTCAATTGGATTTTTTATTTCAGGGGTGTCTGCCAAAAACACAAAAGGAGTATTAAAAGAATATAGCATTGAATCTCTTGCATATTCATCAAAATTTACAACTACAAATCCGTCTTCCGAATATGAAAAAGCGGAAAAACTTGCTATAGAAGCCAATAATTTACTCAAAGCGGGTGAGGTACTAAAAGCAAATCACACTATTCGAGAATCTATTAAAGTATATCCTACAAAATCAATTTTTGATTATGCTAGAACGCTTTGCGGTTTATCGGACATTAAAACCGCTAATACCATCATGGATTTGGCTTACCAACAATTAAATCAAGTCAATAACAAAAATATACTGCTCATAGAACCATTTCCATCTAAATACGAGAATGGCAAAATGGTTGCAGTAGTCAAAGAATTTAGTTTACCAAGAGCTCAATTCCTTTTTGCATATGATGCATATAATGTTAACAAGGAATTTGGTGATAGATCTAATATGATTAGAATATTAGAAACAATACTTGCTTTAAATATTGAAAATTCAAAACCAAATGTAGGACTTGATTTTGAATACACCCAGCAAGAAAGTTATAAATGGGAACTGCCAATGCTAAAAAGAGAGTTTAGTAAAAGTATAAAAGCCATTAATGATAGGAGTATCACAAAATACTTTACCGAAGAAGCCAAAAGTGGAACACTTGCCTATGTGTATAATGAAGCTGATGACTTTGAAAATGCGTTGAAATTCAGTGATAAATTAAGTGGTATTTATACGCAATCAAAGTATAATTTAAAGTTTATGATTTATGCAAAGATGGGAAATAATGATTCCGCAATGCATAACTACCAATTGATGCAAGCAGAAAGCAAGAAAATTGGAAAAACATTTATCCAAAATGATGAATTTTATTATTTATCTCTTATTGACTTAAATAAAAAAGAATACCAAAAAGCGCTAGTTAATCTAGATAGTACGTTGAATCATCGTATTCAAGGAATGGGATCTTTTGCCACAATAGCTTTAGTTGATAAATGGAAGACTTTTAAACTAATGGGAGATGCTTATACTGGTTTACTACAGTTTGAAAAAGCGCGTGACTGCTATAATATTTCTCTATTATCAAATCCTGATTTTGAACCATCTGTTACAGCTTTAGTTCAATTAGAGACAAAAATTGCCAATGCTTCTGCAGTTGATAAAATAGCTCCTGTTATTAATCTTTTAGACCCATCGCCAAAAAGAGGATTGAAAGTAAGTACTGCATCCGCTAATGTATTAATTAAAGGATTTGCACAAGATGCCTCGGGCATTAAAGAAGTGAGTATCAATAATAAAATTGTTTATTCACAAAATGGGGGTGACTTCTGGGGTGAAGTACCACTAAATGAAGGTTTAAATAAAGTGACTATTTCTGCTACAGATTTAATGGGCAATAAAGCTTTGCAAGTTTTTGAAATAGAAAGAAGTATTACAAAAACAGTTGTTGCAATTAACAATGAACTCATTGTTCCAATAGAAATAAAGACCGGTAAAAATGTTTGCCTACTCATTGGGGCTCAGAATTATACCGATGCCAATATTCCATCTCTTGCCAACCCAGTAGCAGATGCGGTGAGACTAAAACTAATCCTAAAGAATAATTATAATTTTGCTGAAGAAAGTATTATCACACTCTTCAATCCATCTGTAAACGATGTGAAGCGTCAGTTACTAGAACTAACAACACAATTACAGCCAGAAGACAATCTGCTCATATTTTATGCTGGTCATGGTATTTGGGTAGAAAAAGAAAAGAAGGGTTATTGGTTAATGACCGATGCTAAAAGGAATGACCCCAATACTTGGTTGCCCAATAAAACAGTATTAGACCTAATAGCAAAGATTCCTTCTAGGCATACCCTGCTAATAACAGATGCCTGTTTCTCAGGATCCGTATTCAAAACCCGTGGTTTGACTGACGGCGCACCAAAAGCCATTCAAGAAATGGAAGCAAAGATTAGTAGAATAGCCATTACATCTGGAAATGACACAGAAGTGCCCGACCAATCCGTGTTTATGAAATACCTAATCAAAGCATTGAGTGAAAACAAAGAGAAATTCTTAACCGCTCAGAAAATGTTTATCACACAAATCATTGAAGCCGTAATGACAGAATCAAAAACAGAACCAAGATATGGCACCTTGGAATTGGCTGGGCATGTGGGTGGGGATTTCATTTTTACTAAAAAATAAATTAATTACGATGTTGAATTGTAAAGTAATATTGACCTTTATATTGTCATTTTTATCTGTAATTAATTTAAATGCTCAGGAAAAAGAACTTATAAGAAAGGATAAATCAGCCTGTTTAAAGGCTAAATCAATTGCAGAAAAAGCATATAGTTTATGGGATAAAGGGGATATTTCAGAAGCTGAAAAATTGTATTATGAATCATTGAATACATATCAAACCATTTTTTTCTTTCCCCTAGTTTCAAAAAAAATGAAAATGGGAGATATCAGTGGTGCCAAGAAAGAAAGTGACACTTTGATTAGTCGAGTTCTGAAAATGAATAATATAATGACATATAATCCAAATGGAGGG
>CAIZMD010000542.1 GCA_903933995.1 uncultured Bacteroidota bacterium | reverse complement strand
GTCCCTAATGGCTTCATTGGTAGCGTCTTTAAGGGTTCTGCTTCCACTAATAGCCGGAACTACTTTGGCGCCTAGCATACGCATACGGGCTACATTGGGTGCTTGGCGTTCAATGTCTTTCTCACCCATGTACACAATACATTCCATGCCTTTTAAAGCACATACTGTAGCGGTAGCCACACCATGTTGACCAGCCCCTGTTTCTGCAATAATCCTGGTCTTGCCCAATCTTCTAGCTAGTAAAATTTGGCCAATGGTATTGTTGATTTTGTGTGCACCAGTATGGCAGAGATCTTCTCTTTTTAGATAAATAGCCGTATTAAATTCCGCACTTAATCTTTCTGCCAAAAACAGCGGAGTGGGTCTTCCCACATAATCGCGCAGCAAGTGCTGGAATTCTTTTTGAAAAGCCGCTTCCTGCATAATGTTTAGGTACTGCGCTTTGAGTTCCGCTACATTTCTGTGTAACATCTCTGGAATATACGCTCCCCCAAATCGACCATAATAGCCCTGCTCATTCGGTGCTTGATAAGTTTCATTTTTGGTAACCATCACTATCCTCCTTTTAATTCCTTTACAAATGCTTGAATCTTGTTCATGTCTTTTAAGCCTGGTGCTAGTTCAAATTTACTGTTGATGTCAACTGCAAATAAATCTTTGGCAACACTCTCTTGTTCAAATGCTTTCAACAATTCAACGTCTTCCGGTTGAATGCCCCCACTTAAGAAAAAGGGCTTTCTCACATTCCCTCCTTTTAAAATTTCCCAGTTAAATTTCTTACCTGTTCCACCATATCCTGCGCCTTCTGTATCAAATAGAAACATATCAGCAGCGTCTTGATAGTCTTTTGCACGCCATAAAATGTCTTCCCCCTCTCTTAACCTAAATGCCTTGACTACGGTTACATAGTTGGCAATCTGCTCACAATACCTAGGATTTTCATCCCCGTGCAATTGCACCAAATACAAACCACAGGCGTCTACCATCTGTAACACTTCTTCTACAGGGCTGTTCACAAAAACACCCACTTTATTAATATGCTTACCCTTGAGTTTTTTCAACTGTTCCTTACTCATATGGGATAAGACATAGCGGGGCGATTTGGGGTAGAAGATGAATCCTGCAAATTCAACTCCTAATTCGTCTAATTGGAGCACTTGCTCCGCCTTGGTCATTCCACATACTTTTATGCGCATGTTAGCTTGCTTTTAATTGATTGACAAAATCAGCAAAAGCAATCGAAGGGTTGGCCTCTTTCATAAAATTCTCCCCAATCAGGAAGCCCTTGAAACCGGCTGCCCTCAAAGTTACAATAGTATCCACATTGCTGATCCCACTTTCTGCAATGGCGGGTTTATCTGCCGGAATCCTTCCAATTAGGTCTAAAGATGTCTGAATACTTACTTCAAAGGTTTTCAAATTGCGGTTATTCACCCCCACTAAATCCACTTCCTCACAGATATGGCCCAGCTCCGTTTCATCATGAATTTCTAATAATACTTCCAAACCAAGTCCATGCGCCAAAGCCGCCAATTGTTTTACCTGATCCACTTCTAAACAAGCCGCAATTAATAAAATCAGGTCTGCCCCCATGGCTTTGGCTTCATATACCTGGTAGGGATCCACCATAAAATCCTTTCTTAACAAGGGAATCTCATGCACCCTTGCAGCCATTAGGTCTTCAGATCTACCGCCAAAAAAATCAGTATCGGTTAATACAGATACCGCACTTGCAGCTTGGGCATAAGCTCCTGTTACAGTTACCACATCGGCAATGCCATTAATCACCCCTTTGGAGGGAGATTGTCTTTTAAATTCAGCAATGATGCCTGTTCTAGCAGGATCTGCTAAAAAAGCTTTGGTGGAATAAGTAGTCCTTTTAAAATGTGGCATTGCTTGCAATTGCTCCACAGAAACCAAGGCCTTTCTTTGAACCAATTCCTCCTTTTTACGGGCAACTATTTTTTCTAGAATATTCATGACTGTAGTGCTATCAATTTTTCTAATGAGGCCAATGCCTTACCCGATTCCAGACTCTCCACTGCTGCGTGATAGGCTGCATCATAGTTGGCGTATTTACCCGTACAATTTAGTGCCATAGCGGCATTGGCCAGAACTACGGCATTCTGGGCCCAAGTTCCATTTCCTTGAATAATTTTGCGGAAAATAGCAGCCGATTCTTCAACCGTATTTCCTCCATAAATATCTGATTGCTCAACCATGCGTTTGCCTAGTTCTTCCGGTGTATACACGCGTTCTCCCAAATTGGTGATCACTTTTGTATCACTAGTTAAAGAGATCTCATCATACCCATCCAAGCTATGTATAATGGTAAAAGCCCTACCCGTTTGCTGTAAGAGATAATTATAAATCCTAGCCATTTCTAAATTATACACTCCCACCAATTGAAAAGCTGGTGAAGCTGGATTAACCATGGGACCTAGCATATTGAAAAAATTGCGCAAGCCTAAGTTCTTTCTAATTGGAGCTACCACTTTTAGTGCAGGATGAAACAGTGGGGCGTGTAAGAAACAGATATTGGCTTGTTCTAATTCTTTTAATAAAGCCTCATGACTATTCTTGTGCTTGTAGCCCAATTGCTCCATCACATTGGAAGAACCACTGATAGAACTTGCACCATAGTTACCATGCTTGGCTACTTTCTGACCAGCTCCAGCCACAATAAAACAAGCCAGGGTAGAAATATTGAAACTGTTTTTTCCGTCACCGCCCGTACCCACAATGTCCATGACTTCATGCCCCTTGGTATCAAACTGAATTCTCAGTTCCATAAGTGCATCACAAAACCCTTGTAGCTCTTCAATGGTAATGCTTCTCATTAAAAACACGGTAATAAAAGCAGCAATTTCTGTTTCATTAAATTGACCATTGGAAATTTGAACCAATACCTCTTTTGCCTTTTCTCTGCTTAAGGTTTTGTGTTCAAATAAATATTGTAATAGTTTCTTCATACTATTTTTTTAACCAGTTTTTCAAAATAATGGCTCCGTCTGGGGTAAGAATACTTTCTGGATGAAACTGCACCCCTTGTACATCATAGGTCTTGTGTTCCAATGCCATAATATATCCATGTTCTTCCTTAGCAGTAATCTGCAAATCAGAAGGTAAATTTTCTTGGTCTACCACCCAACTATGATACCTACCCACCACAAATTCCTCTGCTAACCCTTCAAACAAACGAGAATGTTTACCCTCATGAGTTATTTGTTGAACAGGGGTTGCAATGCCATGGTAAACGGTACTCAAATTGGTGAGTGTTCCACCAAAAGCTTCCCCAATGGCTTGATGCCCCAAACAAACACCTAGTATAGATTTAGTAGCTGCGTATTCTTTGATCAAGGGTAATAACAATCCAGCTTCAGAAGGAACGCCGGGACCAGGAGACAATAAAATTTTGTCATAGTCCTTTACTTTTTCCAGAGGCAGTTCATCATTACGGTACACGTCTACCCTATTGCCCGTAATCTGCTCAACCAAATGAACCAAATTGTAGGTGAATGAATCGTAATTATCAAATACTAAAATCTTCATAATGCTTTGCTTCAAATGCTAAATACCCTCTGCTATTACGATGGCTTTTTTTAGCGCGTTCAATTTGTTGTTTACTTCTTGCAATTCGTTTTCAGGAACACTTGCAGCAACTACTCCCGCTCCTGCCTGGTATACCAATGTATTATTACGGCTTAAAAAAGTGCGGATCATAATGGCGTGATTACAGGTTCCATTAAACCCAATAAAACCAATACCACCACCATAATATCCCCTTGCGGTTGGTTCAAAACAATCTATCAGTTCCATGGCTTTGAATTTGGGAGCTCCGCTCAAAGTGCCAGCAGGAAAGGTTTTGGCCAATAATTCAAATGGATTTTGTCCCTGTTTCACATTCCCTGTTACCTCACTTACCAAATGAATCACATGGCTATAATATTGTACCTGTCTATAATGACTCACCACCACGTCAGTACAACAACGGCTCAAATCATTTCTAGCAAGGTCGACCAACATAACGTGTTCCGCATTTTCCTTGGCGTCCTGTAATAATTTTTCAGCCACGGCTTTGTCTGTTGCGTCATCACCACTTCTTTTAAAAGTACCGGCAATGGGGTGAACAACTGCTTTGCCATGTTGAATAACCAATTGTGCTTCAGGAGAAGAACCCATTAATTTATAATCACCATAATCAAAAAAGAAGAGATAAGGAGAAGGGTTAACACTGCGCAAAGCGCGATAGACATTGAATTCATCTCCTGTAAAACCTTGGTTAAATTTGCGGCTTAATACAATCTGAAATACGTCTCCCCTATAACAGGATTGAATGCCTTTCTGCACCATTTGACGATAGTCATCATCTGTCATATTAGAAGACTCGGGACCACTAATTCTGAAGGGATACACCGGTACATCTTTGCTTTTAATCAAGGATTCTACCATTTGTAAATCAGAGTCCAATCCTGCCACTTTGTTCTCACATAAAAAGAGCTCGTCTTTAAAATGATTAAACACAATCACATACTGGTATAAACGATAGCGCATCAAAGGAATATCCGTTGCCGTTTTTTTGGTAGCATTAAACTGTATACTGTCAAAAAATTGTACCGCGTCAAAACTGGCATAGCCATACAAACCCTGCGCAAAAGCTGCTTCTTTTTCTTCACAAGGAACAATGTCAAAATGCTGCATAAAATCCCATAAAACATTGGGTGCATCTGAAGCTTGTTTTAGTACCGCTTTTTCTGGCTTCTGACCCGGCAATTTAAATTCCATGCTGCTAGTAGAAGATAATTCCATGCCTGCAATGGCATTGACGCCAATAAAAGAATAACTATTCTCTGCCACATGGTGATCCGTACTTTCCAAGAGGACGGTATCCCTAAAACGGTCACGCAAACGCAAATAGATTCCAACCGGTGTAAACACATCGGCTAGCATTCTTTTGCTGATTGTTTCCAATTTGATTTTCTTAATTGACATCTGATCTATTTTCTGTTGAATGGTCTGTTTTGATTGGGATAAAAAAAAGCCCCGGCAAATTGTCGGGGCTCTGAATTTATTTCAAATAGTATTGGCATGCCATTACATTCCCCGTAAAGAGTTTGTATGCCACCACCAATATTTGTTTGTTATTTGTTTCATTGCTATGCAAAGATGGTAGAGAATTGCATTTGAACCAAAACTTTCTCTAAAAAAAACAAAACCGCCTTGAACCAAGGGTCCAAAGCGGTAAACACTATGAAAAAAACTACTTATTTACTATCAGCTGTATATCCATAAACAACCGGATTTTTCCCACCCATAGCGCGAACATAGGCAGACAATTGACCACGATGGTGGATCACATCAAAAAAGAAAAACCACATCATACTGCTCCTGGGTAGGGTAACAAAGGTTTTGCCTTCTATCAACAATTCAACTGTTTCATTTTCCCAGGCTTCAATACTAGTCTTGTTTAATATATCTGTTACTTCTTTCCAGAAAATGTCCATTTGATAAGCCGCCATTGCACTATCCATAAAATCAAATTCCAGTGTTTCATCACAGGTATTGAACTGTAGAATGGTTTTAAAATCTACCATATGAGACAACAAATGAGACACAATTTCTCTTGCTGTTCTGTTTACAGGATGTGGTTGGTATACCAATCTGTCTGATGGCAAGGCTTCAATCATGGCAACAGTGGCTAATTTCTCATTGTTCCAGCAGGCTTTGAAAAAGTCTAAATTATTCATGTGGGTAATTTTGTACCTATACCAATTCAATAGGCATGCCATGAATACAATACATTGATAATCATTATTATATTAACATAACCAAGTTTCCCATTTTTCCCAAAATTGGAATTTTGAATAAAAAATGGGAAAAACCCAGATAAGTTTCAACAAGATTTGCTGGATGCGGGTGATTACCCCAAATTTGAAAAAAATATCACCATGAAGCTTTTGAAGTCTATTTTGCTATTTGCATTCGCCTTTAGTTTTAGCACTGTATCTAAGGCCAGTGCTGGACCAGATGATGTTTTGGGAATCTGGTTAAATTCAACGGGAAAGGGACAAATTCAAATCTTCAAACAGGGTAATGCCTATTTTGGCAAACTAGTCTGGCTCAAAGAACCCAATAACGAAGCTGGAAAACCCAAAACAGATAAAAACAATCCAGATGCCAATTTAAAATCCAAACCCATTTTGGGTTTACAGATTTTGAAAGATTTTCAATTTGACAAAGACGAATGGAACGGCGGAAAGATCTATGATCCTGAAAATGGGAAGGAATACAAATGTTATATGAAAATGAAAGATGCCAATACGCTCATGGTTAGAGGCTATATTGGCATTTCATTAGTGGGTAGAACAGATACCTGGACTCGAATTAAATAAGCTTATAGAACACCTTTGGTAGAAGGCAGGTGATTGGAGAATGGATCTCTTTTCACCGCCATGCGAATGGCTTTGGCAAAAGCCTT
>CAIZMD010000541.1 GCA_903933995.1 uncultured Bacteroidota bacterium | reverse complement strand
TAACAAAAAAGACCTATAGACTTCATGAAAAAATACTTAACCAAACGTGATGATATTTAGGTTCACATAAATGTTTTCTACAGCAAATTATAAGCTGATAATTTATTGTCTCCCGTTTTTAATGAGAAACTAATGATCAACTGGGAAAGGCATATTCCATTAATGTGTGATTTTTGGGAAAATATGCTTTTTTATACAGGTCCTTATAAAGGCAATCCAATGATCCTGCACCAACATTTAAATCGGGTACATGCTATAAGGCAGGAACATTTTGACAAGTGGTTAGAAATATTTTTGGCAACTGTTAGTCTTCATTTTAAAGGTCCAATGGCCAGTCTTGCCAAAAAAAAAGCAAAGAGTTTGGCCAAGATTTTATCCGAAGCAATGCAACAGCATTTTCTTGATGTTGATCAATAGGGTTGATAATAAAAAAAGTGCAGTTGTAAAGCTGCACTTTTTTTTGTGGTAAAATTTCAATTATTTTGTTGCTGGTGGCAATAATACGCCATCAATTACATGAATAATTCCATTGGAAGCTGGAATGGATGCCACAATAGTAGCTCCTCCATTAATGGTTACTTTACCATCTTTTACATTAACAGTAATATTAGAACCATTTACTTGTCCTATAACCTGGCCATCTTGTAATGATTCCTTTTTGTATACTCCAACCGATACATGGTATTGTAATATGTCAGTTAGGGCATCTTTTTTTTCAGGTTTGAGCAAGCCCTCAACTGTTCCTGCTGGTAATTTGTCAAATGCTGCGTTAATTGGCGCAAATACTGTAAATGGACCAGTATTGCTTAATACATCTACTAGCTCTGCGGCTTTAACGGCAGCTACTAAGGTACTATGGTCTTTACTACCAATGGCAATTTGAACAACTGTTTTTTGAGAAACATCGTCCTGTACACCGGATTGCCCAGACATTTTTTCTGTTTCTTGACTTGTACTGTCAGTGGAATTTGGTGAATTGCTATCACAGGATTGTACCATTAAGCAAGTGCTACAAATAACCACAAAAAATAATTTTTTCATGTATTTTATTTTTTTGAATTAATACTATAAAGCTATCTTTTGTAGTTTTTATCAACTGTGATTGAAATCATAAAGGAAGAAAAATTATCCTATTAAAAAACTTACTCCTTTGGCCAATGGAGCACATAAATCAGCAATTTTTCTATTCTTGCAAATCAGTTCAAATCTGTCCCGAACTTCTTTGTAATCATAATGTATAGGGCATGGGTGTGTAGCCGCACATTTACTCAGCCCCAAACCACATCTTTTAAAAACATCCGCGCCATCTATGGCCATGACAATTTGTAAAATAGGTTGTTTTAGTTGTGCTTTGGTCATATAAAATCCACCCGTTGGACCTTTTGAACTTTCAATTACACCTGCTTTTACTAGGGTCTGTAATAATTTCCCCACAGTATGTACACTGGCACCAATTTCAGTAGCAATGATGGGTATACCCATTTTTTCATCCAATTCAATTTTGGATGCTAGAAATATTACAGCTTTTATGGCTGTTTGGCAGGTGAGACTGAGCATGCTGTATTAGTTTTGGGCAATATTCTTTTCCAAAAACAAAGCTTTAGGGAAAAGTATATTGTTTTCCAAATGTACGTGCAAGTGTAGGTCTTCTTCAAACTCTTCTAAGACCGCATACAATAATTGATAACTTTTACATGCACTTTCAGGTAAGGAATAGTTTTTGGTAAGATTTCTGATTTTTAAAAGATGTTCACCTACAACTTCATGCTCCATTTCCATCATGTTGATGGGATTTTGAACCGTTCCAAATTGGCATCCAAACTGGGTTTGATCAAGGTCTTTATTTAATACCAAAGCTTTTACATAAGGGAATAGTACCTTTTCTTCTTTGACCATATGTGACTGCATTTCCGTATCAATCAATTCAACCAATTCCTTGATCAGTATTAATTCTGGGTGTCCTTCACCATGTTTAAAAGCTACTTTTTGTGATAGTGCTTTTAATTCAGGGAGTCTATTACGAACATAATGATGGTGTGTATTCACAATATAATCCGCTAGAAAATCTGGTTTCCAGTCTAAATAGGGGGGATGTTTTCCTTTTCCTAATTGGTCAATCATGGCCAATTCCGCTTCCAATCTGCTACTGTCTACACCTTTTTCTTCACAAGCTTTTTTCAGCGTTTTCTTACCGCCACAACAAAAATCTAAGCCATTTTGTCTAAGAAGAAGTGCTTTTCTCATATCTG
>CAIZMD010000540.1 GCA_903933995.1 uncultured Bacteroidota bacterium | reverse complement strand
TAAAGAAAGTACCATCGCTGCGCGATGTAACTATTGTGAACCTGTTTTACGAAAACAGTACCCGAACCAGAATGTCTTTTGAGCTAGCTGAAAAAAGACTTTCCGCTGATACCCTCAATTTTGCTGCCAGTAGTTCTTCTGCCGCAAAAGGGGAGACCTTGCTTGATACGGTGAACAATATTTTGAGCATGAAAGTAGATATGGTGGTCATGAGGCATAGCGCTTCTGGAGCACCCCATTTCTTGGCCAAACATATTCCCGCAGCCATTGTAAATGCAGGAGATGGCATTAATGAACATCCTACCCAAGCCTTATTAGATGCGTTTTCCATGAAGGAAAAATTGGGCAGACTAGAAGGATTAAAAGTGGCCATTATTGGTGATATCATGCATAGCCGAGTGGCTTTGAGTAATATGTACTTATTGCAGAAAATGGGTGCTGAAGTAACCGTAGCTGGTCCACCCACCTTGATTCCAAAATACATTAGTGAAGCACTGGGCGTTAGGGTAGAATATAATTTGAAAAAGGCTTTGCAGTGGTGCGATGTAGCCAATGTGCTTCGCATTCAATTAGAAAGACAGAACCAACCACTGTTCTCTTCTTTAAGAGAATACAGTTTGGCTTACGGTATTAATAGAAGATTATTGGATTCCTTGGGTAAAGAGATTGTGATCATGCACCCTGGCCCCATTAACCGAGGTGTGGAATTAGACAGTGACGTTGCCGATGGAGGATCATCTATTATTTTGAATCAAGTAGAAAATGGGGTTGCGGTAAGGATGGCAGTATTATATTTACTAGCCAATAGAGAAAACTAATCCTCAACAAAACGCATATGCAAAGAATCTGTTTGTTTCCCGGAACCTTTGACCCGGTAACCTTGGGACATATTGATATTATCAACAGGGCTTTGCCGCTTTTTGACAAGATCTATGTAGGTATTGGCATCAACTCTTCTAAGAATCCCATGTTCTCTGCGGAACAAAGAATGGAATGGTTTAATGAGATCTATAAGGATGAACCCAAGGTTGCTTCTGTTGTATACGAGGGATTGACCATTCAATATTGTAAAGAAATCAATGCACATTTTATTTTAAGAGGTATCCGATTTGTGAGTGATTTTGAATACGAAAAAACCATTGCCGACGCCAACAGAACCTTGGACAAATCCATTGAAACCATCTTCTTAACAGGAGAACCCAAATACACGTCTGTAGCTTCTACCATTGTTAGAGATATCTTACGCAATGGTGGTAACGCTTCTCCTTTCTTGCCACAGGCAGTCATCAACACATTGTATCCATAATATGGCTATTTGGTTTTACGAAAATATCAAGCTAGAAGACTTTCTACATCTTGGCAAAAACACTTTGGGTGAGCAGTTGGGTATGGAATTCACTGAAATAGGTGAAGACTATATTAAGGGAACCATGCCCGTTGACCATCGCACCAAGCAGCCCTATGGCTTATTACACGGTGGTGCATCTGTAGCATTAGCAGAAACCCTGGGCTCCATTGGCTCCGCCTTAGTGGTAGACCAAAGCAAATTCAATTGTGTGGGTTTAGAAATCAACGCCAATCACTTGCGCAGCGTGCGCGATGGCTTTGTTACTGGCATTGCACGTCCAATACATATTGGTGCATCTACCCATGTATGGGATATCCGCATCACGGATCAAAGAGATAAATTGGTTTGTATTAGCCGCTTAACGGTTGCGGTGATTAAGAAGCCATCAGCCTAGGTTATCCATGGGCAACCATCCAGATTCTTCCAACACATCAATAATGGTAATATAGGATTGCTCCATTCTTTTGGGCAAGTCTGACTTTTTGGTCCATTCTATGGCCGTAATATCTTCCTCGGTTTGAGGCACTAGTGCAGGTACACCAGCCACATCCATTTTAAACCAATGGGTTTCTTTAATCACGTCTTCACCCACCCATTTGTCAAAATATTCGTGCCAGGTAACAGAGATCAATTCTCCCAATGCCAAATGCTTGACACCGGTTTCTTCTTCCACTTCACGCAAGGCACAGGCTTCAATGGTTTCACCCTCGTCTAATTTACCCTTGGGCAAGTCCCATTTTCCCCTTCTGAAGATTAATAACAATTCTCCTTCTCCGTTTCTTACCAACCCGCCGCCGGCTTTGATGATTTTTTTCATGGATCCTGTGAATAAGATTCTGCAATCTACAAGCAAAATTTATATTGTGCAGCTTAACTTCGTTTTATGACAAATGAAAAGGCAGTTGCAGAAAAATTATTGCAAGTAGGGGCGGTGAAACTGCGTCCTGAAGAACCATTTACTTGGGCCAGTGGTTGGAAAAGTCCTATCTATTGTGACAACAGAAAAGTATTGTCTTTTCCTTATACCCGTGATTTTATCAAAAGTGAAATGTGCAATGTGATCTTTGAAGGATTCCCTGAAGCACAATTATTAGCAGGTGTTGCAACTGCGGGTATTCCTTGGGGAGCCATGGCCTCTGACCAATTGAAAATGCCATATATCTATGTTCGCCCCAAACCAAAGGAGCACGGATTAGGTAACCAAATTGAAGGTAGTTTTGAGCCAGGACAAAAAGTATTGGTGATTGAAGACCTGATTTCTACTGGTAAAAGTTCTTTAGACGTGGTAAAAGTGTTGCGCGATTCTGGTCTAGAAGTTATTGGCATGGTGTCTATTTTTACTTATGGGTTCAAACAGGCAACGCAGGCATTTGAATTGGCATCTGTACCTTATAAGAGCCTCACCAACTATAGCACCCTGATAAGCATGGCCGTTGAAAAAGGAACAGTTTCGGCTGAAACAGAAGCTTTATTATTAGAATGGAGAGAAGATCCAGCTAACTGGAAAGGCATTTAACCCAAAAACCAGCACATGAAAAAGGTCCTATTAATTAGTATTTTCACCTTATTAATTAGTAATTATCTATTTGCACAAGCCGATAAAGCTTTGTGGATTACCATTAAATCGGCCAATTTAAAGTGTTGGGAATGCAGGGAGTCTTTAGATAAATACCTAATTGTTGAGAATAACAGCAATTTTGAAAAAGGCATTATTCAATGGAAATACAACTTATTGCAAGGTGAAATCAAACTGCAATATTTTCCAGACAGGGTGAGCCCAGACCAAATCAGAACCGCCATGAACAATGCCGGTTTTGATGCGGATACCGAAAAAGCCACAGAAGACGCATATAAAAAACTATCCGCTTTGTGTAAAAGAGCGGAAGACGGGGGTG
>CAIZMD010000539.1 GCA_903933995.1 uncultured Bacteroidota bacterium | reverse complement strand
ATAGAAATAGCCAATACCCTGACCATTGTAGATGACTTAGCACTTCCACTAGAAAAAATCCGCCTACGCGGCAACGGCTCTGACGCCGGCCATAATGGACTTAAAGACATTCAACTGATTTTAGGAACCGATCAATACCCCAAACTCCGTTTTGGGATTGGCAATAATTTTCCCAAGGGCCGCCAAGTAGATTTTGTACTAGGCCGGTGGCAGGCAACCGAACAGGGCATTGTGAACCAGAAAGTTGCCAAATGCGTTGAAATCATAGAAATGTTTGCCGCCATAGGTCTGGAAAAGACCATGAGCCAAGTGAATAACCTTTCCTTCACTTAATATAATTTATCCTTCACATAATAATTTAGCCCTATTTGCAGTTATAGCTAGGAGTAAATAAGATTTAAGTAATCCACCGTACCCGGAACCCCTGTCTAGGGAATCCAACAGCGATTATTTAGTTATTATTTTAAAACAGGAGCTATGAAAATTTTCTGCGTAGGGCGAAACTATGCGGAGCACGCAAAAGAGTTGGGCAATGATGTTCCCGAAGAACCGGTAATCTTCATGAAACCCAAGTCTGCTTTGTTGCAACCACAGACGCCTTTTTATTATCCGGAATTCAGCAATGAACTACACTACGAGGTGGAGCTTGTGCTACGCATCTCTAAAAACGGAAAATACATTACAGAAGACCAAGCTGAAAAATATGTTGACGCACTCAGCCTTGGAATAGATTTCACAGCAAGGGACATACAAGCAGAACTGAAGAAGAAAGGACTCCCATGGGAGAAGGCCAAGGCTTGGGACAATTCAGCCATCCTTGGTAAGTGGATTAACCTAACGGCTGACTTGTATGAAAATCCGCTTCATTTCTCCTTACTCAAGAATGGAGAAGCCGTTCAAAAAGGCGATTCCACCCACATGATTTTCTCTTTTAGCCAGATCATATCTAATATATCTAACTATTTCTCACTCAATATTGGTGACCTCATTTATACAGGTACACCAGCAGGTGTAGGAGAGACCGTGGTAGGCGATGTATTGGAAGGATATCTAGAAAAAGAAAAAATGTTTGAACTGACCATCCGATAAAATGGATGGTTTTGGAAAAAGAAATAAATGCTGACCACTAATATATTAACAGACGCTTACAAGCTGATGGTTACGGCCAAGGCGATGTCTGAGACATATGATGCCAACCGACCGGTTTGCAAGTATGTTCACAGCACATCCCGAGGGCACGAAGCCATACAGATTGCTACGGGCATGCAGCTCCTGCCTTGCGACTGGGTCAGTCCCTATTACCGAGACGATAGCATGATGCTTTCTCTTGGTTTTACTCCTTACGAAATGATGTTACAATTGCTGGCAAAGAAAGAAGATCCTTTCTCTGGCGGCCGTTCTTATTATTGTCATCCAAGTAGTAGAGATGGAAAAAGACCTTCTATTGTGCATCAGTCTAGTGCTACAGGTATGCAAGCCATTCCTACCACAGGTCTAGCACAGGGTTTACAATATTTAGAAAAATACCAGCACGATAAATTTGTCAAAAATATTGATGGGCAATTACCCGTTGTGGTTTGTTCCATGGGCGATGGTGCTATGACAGAAGGTGAAATAAGTGAAGCCTTACAATTTGCAGCACTCAAACAATTACCTGTTGTTTATTTGATTCAAGATAATCAGTGGAGTATATCAGCACTGGCACATGAAGTGCGTACCATGAATGCATATGAATATGCACAAGGCTTTAAAGGTCTTAAACGCATGCAGTGCGATGGTAGTGATTTTATTCGCAGTTATGAGACCATGGGCCAAGCCATTAGCTATGCCAGACACGAACGCAAGCCAGTGTTGGTGCATGCTAAAGTGCCACTCTTGGGCCATCACACCAGCGGTGTAAGAAAAGAATTTTATAGAAGCAGGGAAGACTTACTGCGTCATGGATTATACGATCCCATTCCTAAAATGCGGATCTTACTTGGAAGCGTTGGTTTTAATGAGGGTGAGATTAATAAATTAGAAGCCGCAGCTACTGAAAGGGTGATGGCAGATTTTCAAAAGGCACAAACTGCTGCAGAACCGGATACCAGTACTGTAGAAGACCATGTGTTTGCTCCAACTCCTATTAAAGAAGAACGCGGTATTCGCGATCCGCACAAAGGAGAAAGGGTAATGATGGTTGATGCCGCATTACACGCTGTAGAAGAATTAATGGAAGAATATCCTGAAGCCGTTTTATATGGTCAGGACGTGGGTAATAGGTTAGGAGGGGTGTTCCGTGAAGCAGCAACACTGGCAGAAAAATTTGGAGACCATCGGGTATTCAATACCGCCATTCAAGAAGCTTATATTATTGGTTCTACGGTTGGTTTATCAGCCCTTGGCATGAAACCCATTGTAGAAGTACAGTTTGGAGATTATATCTATCCAGGTCTGAACCAAATGGTATCGGAAGTGGCTAAGTCTTGTTATCTCTCAAACGGTAAATTTCCCGTGCAAATGTTGTTGCGCGTTCCTGTTGGTGCTTATGGCGGCGGTGGACCTTATCATAGTGGTAGTATTGAAAGCACGTTGTTGAGCATCAAGGGAATTAAAATTGTGTATCCATCCAATGCCGCAGATATGAAGGGGTTAATGAAAGCCGCCTTTCATGATCCGAATCCGGTTATCATGTTGGAACACAAGGGTCTCTACTGGAGCAAAGTGCCCGGAACGGACGATGCACGTACCATTGAACCCGAGAAAGACTATATTATCCCATTGGGCAAAGCCAATACCGTTTTAAACGCCGATCCTGCCCGTGTAAGGGCTGGGGAGACCGTTTGTGTCATTACTTATGGTATGGGCGTGTATTGGGCCAAAGCGGCTGCAGAAATGCATCCCGGTAAAGTGGAAGTCATTGACCTGCGTACCCTCTATCCTTTGGACGAAGCCACTATTTATGAAGCTACCCAGCGTCATGGAAAAGTGTTGGTATTAACCGAGGAACAGCAGAATAATAGTTTTGCAGAAGCACTTTCTTTAAGAATCTCCAATAATTGCTATCATTTTCTAGATGCCAAAGTAGAAGTAATGGGTGCCCTGAACCTACCAGCAGTGCCCATTAACGTGTCATTGGAAGCCGCTATGCTTCCTACTGCCCTAAAAGTTGCCGATAGAATTGGCAAATTGTTGGCTTACTAGTTTTTCATTTTGGGGAAACCCCCTATATTTGCACCCCGTACAAAAATACGGACCAACGGCGAGGTAGCTCAGTTGGTTAGAGCACAGGATTCATAACCCTGAGGTCACGAGTTCAAATCTCGTTCTCGCTACATGAAAATCAAGGACTTACGTTAAATCGTGGGTCCTTTGTTGT
>CAIZMD010000538.1 GCA_903933995.1 uncultured Bacteroidota bacterium | reverse complement strand
TTCCATGCCCTATTTGTGATTCTACCCAAATATTACCGCCTTGTTTTTCTATGATTTTTTTGGTCACAGCTAACCCAATACCAGAACCAGGAAACTCCTCTTTTGAATTCAATTGTTTGAAAATAATGAAGATTTTTTCCAAGTCTTCTACTTCTATTCCAATACCATTATCTGAAATACTAAATTTCCAATATTCACCCAGATCTTCAGAACCAATCCTAACCATTGCAGGAACATTGGGCTTGGTGAATTTAAGTGCATTGCCTATTAAATTTTGAAACACTTGCTGCATTGGGGCTACAAAAGAATGAACCACTGGCATTGGGGTAATGCGCAACATAGCTTTCTTTTCTTCCATTTGTTTTCTAAAAAGAATCTGAATCCCTTTTAATAGCTCATTTAAATCTATGTCTTCTTTTTGATCATCCATTTTACCTACCCTAGAATAATCCAATAAATCCAAAATGATTTGTCTCATTCGTTTAGCCCCATCTACAGCATATTCAATATATCTTTTGCCTTTTTCATCAATGACGTCTCCATACTTTTTCTCTAATTGTGCCATAAAACTAGTAACCATTCTCAATGGCTCTTGTAAGTCATGGGAAGCTACATATGCAAACTGTTCCAATTCCTCATTTGAAACGGCTAAAGCTTTGGTTTGAACCTCTAAGTCTTTGTTTAATTCTTGCAACCTATTTTCGTTCTCTCTCAGTTTAGTAATATCCTGAATAGAACCAATTACCCTTAATACCCTTCCGTTCTGATCCTTGATGATAATCCCCCTTGCATGAACTTGTAAATAACCTCCTGCTGCATTTTTAAATCTGAATTCATCATTCCACAAAAAATTATTTGGATTAACTAATGCTGCCATTTGCTTTTCCATGACCCTTTGTAAATCCTCTGGATGAACAAAATCTTTTAAATGAGAATTGGTTGGCTTCTTGTCTACAAAAGATTCAAATCCCATGATACTGCCCAATCCCTCTCCCACCCATTCAATGGAATTATGAACAATGTCAAGGTCAAAAATGGCATCATTGGTAGCTTTTCCTACCAAGTTATACCTATCATTGCTAATTTTTAATTGTTCTTCTGCATTTTTTTCTTCTGTAATATCAAACCTAATAGATAAAAATTGTTGAACATTTCCCTTGCTATCTAAGAAAGGGATAATGGTACTATACACCCAATAAAATGTACCATCCTTTGCCTTATTTTTCACCTCACCTTTCCATACCTTGCCCGCTAAAATGGTAGACCATAATTGATTAAAAAACTCCTTACTATGAAATCCAGAATTAACAATACTGTGATTTTGACCCAATAATTCATTTCTACTATATTTTGAAACCTGACAAAAATTGTCATTCACACTTAAGATATCTCCTTGGGCATTGGTGGTGGATACAATGGCCGATTGATCCAAGGCAAACTTGTAATCCTTTAATTCTTTTAAATTTTTCTGAAGAATCAATTCAGTATGTTTCCTAGTGTCTATATCCTGAAGACTACCAAATACCCTTATACATTCACCTTCTACAAATTCAGTATCACCAATAGAACGAACCCATTTCACTTTCCCTGATTTGGTAACAATTCTCAATTCCTCATCCCATGATTTTTGGAGTTGTATGGCTTCTTTTACACGAAGTTTAATGGTATCTCGGTCAATCCCCTCCATAAAATACTCCATCCAACTATTCATGTCAGGTTTTTCCAATGGATCTATTTCACAAATTTTCAAGGTAATACTTGACCAAAATGCTTTGTTATTAATCCGATCAATTTCCCATCCACCAATTAAAGCCAAATCATTTGCCTTGTTCAACAATTGTTCATATTCTTTTTTCTCAGTAACATCTTTGGCTACTCCATACAGTAATCCTGATTCCGGAGATGGGGTAAAAGTCCAAGACAACCAAATGGTCTTACCTGTACCTGTTATAAATCTATTTTCAAAGGAATAATGGGGTTTACCGGCATTGAAATCAATTTTTTCACTAGAAGTTTTGCCATCCCTTCCAGGGAATAAAAACTTAGAGATAGGATAAGTCAATAATTCCTCTTCAGTAAATTCCAACATTTTTAATGCTACCGGATTTACTTTTTTGAAGTATCCATCTAATCCAACTATGCAAATAATATCTGGCGCGTACTTAAACAACTGATCCAATTGTCTAGATAATTGTCTTTGCTTTACATGCATGGCTATTTTCTCCAACAATTCTTCTAAAAAGCTGGCATACTTATTATAAAAAGAAGCTCCATTGTTCAATACCACTACAAAAACACCTGCTATTTTCTCTTCCACAAAAAGCGGAAATGCATAAGCGTTGTCATAATTAGCAAAATCAGCAAATTCCCATTGTATAAATCCGGAGGGATCTTCGCCTTTATGCCATTCTACCATCTGTACAGATTGATATACACTATCTGCCAATATTTTTGCTTCTTGTAAATAAGTTTCTTTTTGAATTTTATTGTCATTTTGACTCTCCGAGTTTTTATAAGAAGCACCTTCTAAGTGTAACCGATTGTCTTCTATTCCCATTACCCAATATTCAGCAAGCACTAATTCAAAATGGTCCACCAACCTTCCCATAATTTGTTGCATGATCAAACCCATATCTTGATTTGCGCCAAACATGCTTTGAATTTCTGCCAGTAATTGTCTATTTAATTCCTGATTCTTAGATATTGTAATATCTCTTTCAATGGCTATCCAGTGGGTATACCAACCTGTTTCATCTGCTACCGGACTAATACTCATGTGCAACCAAAACGGTTCTCCATTCTTTTTATAATTAATCACTGTGGCTTCACAAGACTCCCAATTACGCAAGGATTGACCCAATTTTTTAAGGGCTTCTCTATCTGACTTGGGCCCCTGTAATATTCTGGGGGTTTTCCCAATCAACTCCTCTGCCGTATATCCTGTTATTCTACAAAGAGCATCATTGACGTATAAAATTTTAGGCCCAGGTTCATTAAATGGTTCTGCCTCAGTAATAATTACAGCATCATTGGTATTGGTAATTACTGACTCTAATAATTCTAATCTATGACGCTCTTTTTTAAGCAAGCTAATATCTTGCATGGCTCCAATAACCCTTATAGCTTTTCCAGAAACGTCACGGATAATTTGTGCCCTATTTAAAACGTATGCATATTCATTTAATGCATTTAAATATCTATGTTCATATACCCATTCAACAACTTTACCCTCTAAGGCTTCTGCAACAGATTTTAACAATGCAGGCAATTCTTGTGGATGCACTTTTTCCAAAATGGAAGACTCTATATCCAAATCCAATGCTATTGCACCAAACAATTGCCGATAACTATCACTAAATTGAACGGAGTGATGTATCAAGTCCCAATCCCAAATTGCATCAAAAGAAACTTTTGATAAATGACTAATGAACTCCGTTTTCTTGATGCTTTTTGCTTCAAACTGTTTTCTGGAAGAAATGTCTATAAAAGTACATACCACCATTTTAATGTTTCCGTCTTCTTGTAAATGTGGCTCAGCATCCACCAAAATCCATTGAAAATCTTCTTTTTGTGGATGATAAACACCCATGACTATATTTCTAACGGGTTGTAGACTGGCAATGGCCAATGGAACTGGATGGGTTTCTCCTGGAAAGGGAGATCCATCTTCATGTATTACCCGCCAATGTGGGTCAAAAGAGGTTTTCCCAAGTAATTGGTCTTTTTCTAATCCAAGCAATGCTAATGCCCTGTCATTACACATCAAAATTTCTGAAGATGGACCCTGAACAATAAAACCAACTTGTAAATTCTGAATCAATTCTTCTCCTGAAAGAATGGCAGCATGCTGTTTTGTTATATCCTGATCCATCTTGGATAGTTTGTTTAACACATACAAAGTAATTACCCGTATAAGTTATGGATTCAAATGCCGGATTATGGCATTTCAAGCTTGGGGCTAACCACCACAATTTAAACAATTAGATTCTATAACAAATGATATTTGTTCTCTATTTGAATAAAATAATGATGTATTTTCTGATTTAAAGAGCTTATCTCCTAAACATTTACAGCAACAGTATTGAAGAATTTGGCTTTGATATTGCTTAAAACTGTTTCATCAATAGCAGTATTAATAAAATCTACTACAATGGGGTATTTCACCAACATGAGCATATCGGTCATATCTACAGAGGCCGATAATATGGCAATCTTTAAATTTGGGAAATAGGTCTGGTATTTTTCTGTGAATATTTCTAGGAATTCCCATCCATCCATACCTGGCATATGCAAGTCTAAAAACATGAATTCTGGCTCTCCCAATGTTCTATGGCCTTCTTGTTCCAACAATGCATCAAAATAAGCTAAAGCTTGGAGACCATCAGTTGCGGTAATTGTTTCTTGGGCAAAATCACTGATAGCAATTACTTTCTTGGCTATCATTAGTAACAACTCATTGTCATTTACTACCATTACTTTCTGTAACATAACCTAGATTTTAGTTCTTTAAGGGGATTCGCAATCAGCTTTTACGGTCTGTTTGCTACTGTAAAATAACAGCGCTTAAAGAGCAAAAATTGTAGTTAACGGGGCCGGCTTTTTGTAGTATTTTATTGACAAATCAAGTCTTTTTCAAGGCTCAATCTAGCTCTATAATAGCTTTAATACAGGCATTTTCAGGTTGAGAAATTTGTTGAAATTTTTCCGCAATTGATTCAAAATCATATCGATGGGTAATGTAATGGACGGGGTTTACCTGACCGGATTGTAGGTATCTAATGACCTGAGCAAAATCCTGCTTACTAGCATTCCTACTACTCATGAGCGTTGCCTCACGTTTGTGGAACTCCGGGTGACTAAAACTGATATATTCTTTTTGCAGTCCTACCAACACATATCGGCCGGTATGGGCCAAAAACTGAAAAGCCTGATTAATGGCTTTTAAACTTCCTGAAGCATCAAATACAACACTAGGCATGTTCCCGTTTGTAATCTCTTTTAATCTTTCTAATGCGTCTTCTTTGGCAGGGTTGATCAAATATTTGATACCAAATTTTTGCTCGCATACCCCCAATCTAGACTCATTAACATCCATAGCAATCACCTGTGCTCCAGCCAATCTTGCCATTTCCATTAAACCTAATCCAATGGGTCCCGCTCCTACTACTAAAGCAAATTCTCCTGGCTTTAAACCTGATCTAACTACAGCGTGTTGACCAATGGACAATGGCTCTACTAACGCCAATGCATCTAAATCTAATCCAGGTGCTTTAATCAAATATTCATTGGGTACAGCAATTCTTTGTCTCATACCCCCATCTATATGAACGCCATAAACCTTGATTCTAACACAGCAATTCCCTTTGCCTTGGTTACAGGCCACACAATCCCCACAATTAAAATAGGGAATCAAGGTTACCAATTCTCCTACTTCAAAATCAGGATCCGTTGTTTCCAAAATACTGGCTGCTAACTCATGACCTAAAATTCTTGGGTATTCAAAAAAAGGTTGGTTCCCAGCAAATGCATGTATATCTGTTCCACAGACACCTACCCTTTTAACTGATAGAATACTATATCCTGGCTCTAGTTTTGGCTCGCTCAAATCTTGGTATTCAAATATTCCAGGCTCCTTACAAATCAACGCTCTCATAATCTCAAAATTTAGGCATTAGCCAGTGCTCTATCTAAATGAACATAACCACCGTCTACATGTATAATTTGCCCTGTGGTATGACTACTAACCGATGATAAAAGAAAGGCAACCGCATTGGCAATTTCTTCCGCAGTTGTCATCCTATTTTCTAATGGAATCTTAGCACAAATTTCTTTCAATTTTGCTTCCGGCTCATTCAAAGTTTGGATCCATTTTTCATAGGCAGGTGTATAACATTCTGCCACAACTACGGCATTTACACGAATGCCATATTTTAAAAGCTCTACTGCCCATTCTCTGGTAAGCGCATTTCTGCCTCCATTAGCTGCGGCGTAGGCCGATGTATTTCCTTGACCAGTTTCTGCCGTCTTGGACGTGATATTCACAATGCTTCCTTTTGATTCAATTAGTGCTGGTAATGCATGGTGTGCCAACATATAATAATGAATCAGGTTCTTGTGTAGGCTTTGCATAAAACGCTCATAATTGCCTTTTTCTAAACCTACCCCATCATTCACACCTGCATTGTTCACTAATCCATCAATACGATGGTATTTTTCTAGAATTACTTTTACTACTGCTTCTGCACTCTCTGGATTGGATAATTCTGCATATACTTGCCAAGCGCTTCCACCTGCTGCTAATAATTCAGCCACCATGGCTAAATTGTCTTTTTCATTATGACCAACAATTACAGGGATGGCTCCCTCTTTAGCCAGTACATGAACAATTCCTGCACCAATTCCTTTTGCTCCACCAGAAACCAAAATCACTTTATCTTTTAATTGCAAATCCATAGTTATAAATTATAGTTGATAGAATCTTTTTGCATTATTTCCAAAAACATCCGCTTGCTCTGTTGTAGAAAATTGTTGGAAATAGTTTTTGGGAATTGAAATTTGTTGCTCATAACTAGCCGCCACTTGACATACGGGCCAATCTGAGCCATACATCAAACGCTTGGTACCAAAAGCATCTACCAATATATCAAGGTAGGGTGTAAAATGAATTGCATTCCAATTGTTCCAATCTGCTTCCGTTACCATACCACTCAGTTTACAACTAAGATTAGGTTGTTCTGCTAATTTTCTAATCCCCTGTTCCCATCCTTCTAGTAGTCCATCTTTTATAAAAGGCTTGGCCAAATGATCTATTACAAAGGGCTGATTGGGGAATTGTTTTACTAAGGTCAATGCAGCCTCTAAATGTTTGGGAAATATGAGAATATCATAGGTAAAACCAAAGGAAGCCAAATGGCTGATTCCTCGTAGGAAATCTGGTTGCAACATGAATGCAGGATCTTCCCCTTGTAACACATGTCTAAAACCCTTTAATAATTTGTTTGATTGATGCTTAAGTAGGTTTGCTTCAACCTGACTTGATCTTAAATCTGTCCAACCAACTACTCCCTTGATCCAAGTGTTTTGTTGAGCAAGCTCAAGTAAAAAACTGGTTTCCGCTTCCGTTTGATCTGCTTGTACAGCTACACAGGCGTCTATTCCAGATTGATCCAATAATGGTTTTAAATCAGCAGGAAGAAAGTCTTTTCTAATGACTTGCATGCTTTCATCAATCCAACTATGAGTCATTGGATTATAATTCCAGAAGTGTTGGTGTGCGTCTACTTTCATATCCAATTATGATTGTTGAAATGCAACAACAGTTTGTTTTGAAACACCTAATCCATCTATCCCTAATTCAACCACATCCCCAGCTTTCAAGTAAGTTGGAGGGTTCATTCCCAGACCCACTCCTGCTGGGGTTCCTGTAGAAATGATATCTCCTGGCAACAAAGTCATAAATTGACTGATATAGGATATTAATTGGGGTACATTAAAAATGAGGTCATCAGTGTTGCTATCT
>CAIZMD010000537.1 GCA_903933995.1 uncultured Bacteroidota bacterium | reverse complement strand
GTGGAGGCTTTGAAAGAATGCAAAGAGGTTTTGGCAATAGTAATTCAGCCGCTTCAGCCGAGAAAAAATATGGTGCACCTCCAGCAAGAAAACCAGACGCTCCTAAGGGCAAACCAGAATACTTACCCGTTGTTCCACCAGTTACAAAAGTTGTAGAACACCAGCCTTCCGGCGATTTTGTAGCCAGTGACACCAGTGGTTTACAAGCTGGTCAAAAAGTGGAGCACTTGAAATTTGGATTTGGGGTTGTAGCTAAAGTAGAAGGCTCTGCACATAATCCTATTGCTACCATCAACTTTGCCACCAATGGTGAAAAGAAGATCATGCTCAACTATGCCAAACTGCGCATAGTGCAGGAATAAAAGGAGGTGTTAGATAGAAGACATCGCCGCAGGCTAGTTCTTCACTTTGATCTTGCTTTCTACAGATGCGGGTGCAAAAACGCCACCCTTATCCTTGGGCAATAGCGTTGAATTGGGCAGGAACAAATAGGTTTCTGGTAATAGAAAATCAAAAGAAGGTTTGTTACTAGGTGCGGTTCTTTTGTATCGCAAAAGCACTTCCATCTGAGGCCGCTCTTCTTGAACAAAGGGTTGTACAGACAAGGGATATTTGTTCCATCTAGAACCCGCGGCCCAGTAGCAACCGTTTACATTGTTCTCGCTTAGGTATTTCAAAAAATTATCCAAGACGGTTAGCCATCTCAGGTCATTATCGGGTACGCCATATTCACCTACATAGCCGCGTTTGTTATGGTCCTTGAGCCAGCGCACAAAGGGCATGATTCTTCTAACACCGGTATATTGATCGGCCAAACTACTATCATAACTTTCAACATACCTGCCTGAATAGTTCTTGTCAAAATAACAGTGCGCGTCATACATCAGGTTGTCATTTGGATCAACCAGGTCTTTGAGGTTATCACTATACTGGCGCCATTTTTCCGCATTAGCGTAATTGTCTCCAGAGATAATGATGATGGCTTTTTTGTCTACCTGCCGCAACATATTGATGGTGGTTTGGGCAGTGGTAAACCAATCATATTCACCCATATCGTGGGGCTCGGTCATGATCTCATAACCAAATACATTGCGCAAGTCACTGAATTCTTGAGCCAGTTTTGACCAGAAATCACCCAACATAGTGCGTGGTACGGTGGGACTACCAAGAACATGTTCGGTTTTACCAATGACGTATCGGCCAAAATTGTGCATACTCAAGACCACCCGTATGTTTCGGTCTGAGCAATATTGAATGACCCGGCGCATTTCGTCTACATTGGCTCGGTCCAATGGTCCACCCGGTGTTTGTTGTACCCGCTCCCATTTAAAAGGAACGGTTAAGAGTTGCATGCCTTGTTGGTAAAAATATTCAATATCGGCATCGGGAGGGTAGATATAGTCCTTGCCCATGACCCCAGGAATGGTTTTTTCTTCAAATTCGGCACCGCAAATATTGATGCCAAAAGGCTTTACGCCCGTTTGCGCAGAAACGGCGGCGCTGGTCATTAGCAAGACCAAAAATATTAGAGGTATGCGCATTTGTTTCATGTACTGGTATAGAACGAAAAATCCGGCCAAATATTGACTAAGGCCCCAGATAGGGTTAAAATCTATGTTAATTGGCTTTCGATATCCGAAAAAAAGGGGCTTCTGGCTGGCTTAGGCCTTTGGAATGAACCTTCCCAGCCCGCTTTTGTTTAAATTTGCAATCGTTACCCACGCATAAAATCTTTCTTATGATTAAAACAGGCAACCCAGTGATCAGCATCTATACTGAGATGACACCCAATCCAGAGACCATGAAATTTGTGGCCAACAAATTATTGTATCCTGGGAAAAGCATTGATTTTGCTGATGAAACATTGGCAGGACCATCGCCTTTGGCAAAAGAACTGTTTGGTTTTCCTTTTATTAAATCTGTGTTTATTGCCAGCAATTTTATTACCCTGACCAAGACAGCAGATACTGATGATTGGCAAGACGTAATTCCTTCTATCAAGACTTTCTTGAAAGAGTATTTGGAAAACGGCGGAGTGGTTGTCAATGACGATGAGGTTTCAAAAACCAAACAAGAAGCTAGCAATACCGTAAGTGCGGATGATGAT
>CAIZMD010000536.1 GCA_903933995.1 uncultured Bacteroidota bacterium | reverse complement strand
CCTTTGGCTGGTGCTGGACTAAATAAGTCTGCCGCAGGCGCATTGGCTTTTTCCCGAATCTGTTTGCGTAAATTGGTTTTGTTGGCACCATATTTAAGGTCTGCTACTTTGGCTGTAATTTCTGCAATCTCCATGGCTGGAATTCCAAACCAATTAAAGTGCAGAATTTGAAACAGCATTTCTTCACCACCAAACGGAGTTTCCCATTCTGCTGCCAAATATTTTAAAAAGAGAATAATCCTTTGAGCTAAAGGGATTTCTAATAAGTTAAGATCCCGTTTACTATACACTGGAATCTGTTTCTCCTTGAAGAATTGGGCAAGCGCTTCTCCATATTTGTTTTCTTTATAAATAATCCCAATTTTTCCAGGCGCCATTCCATTGGCTAATAAGGTTTCTACTTCCAAACAAATGCCAATCATCTCTTGGCGCATGGATTCGTATTCCTTAATTTTTGGCGGGTCTGTAATGCCAGTTAATTTCCCATTAGAACTAATGAGTTCTTTACTCAATCCCGGCATCTGTTTAATCAAGCGCTCCTGATTGCGGTCTATCAATGTTTTGGCAATATCCAAAATGGGTTGGGTAGACCGATAGTTATTGGTCAAGACTACTTTAACCAAGTCTTGTTCATATCTTTTGGCCAATGCTGTCATGTTCTCAACGTTGGCTCCCTGAAAACGATAAATACTTTGGTCATCATCACCTACTACAAATACATTGGGTTGCTCCCAATAATTGATCAGCAGTTCTACAATCTTGTTTTGGGTACCACTGGTATCTTGGTATTCGTCTACTAAAATGTAAAGAAACTGTTCTTGGTAACGCATGAGCAGTGAAGGGTGTTCTTCAAAAGCCTTGATGACCCAATTGATCATATCGTCAAAATCATACCTGTTTCTATTACGCATCAACAGTTGAAAACGGTCAAATTCATTTACAGCTGCGCGTAGTTTTTCCATTCGCTCACGCTCTTCTGCAATTTTATTTTCTTTCTTGTCTCCTGCTTTGAATTGTTTGTATGCACGCTTGTATACAAACTCATCTCTAGTTTCTATCTCTGATAAATAGGCATCAATCCGCTCATTAATATGGGCTGGTGTCCAACCTTCTTTTTTCATATTACTAAAGAGGTTCTGCAGATTGCCAATTTCATAATAGACATCGCCGCGATAGCGCTTTAAAACATGGTTCTTTGGAAAACTATCTATCAATTGTTTGAATAAGTCAATTCTTTCCAAGTCTGAAACGGGATCTAAACTGGTTTTTTCAAAAAGGGATAGATTGTCTTGAATAATATTGTTACAAAATGCGTGAAAGGTATAGATATGTACTTTGTAAGCATCGGCTCCAATAAAACCAAGTAAGCGTTTGCGCATGGCTACAGCGCCAGCATCGGTATAGGTTAAGCAAAGAATATTATCAGGTTGTGCGTCTGTGTCTATTAAAATTTTACCAATCCTAGCACCCAAGATTTGAGTTTTTCCCGTGCCTGGGCCTGCAATCACCATCACTGGGCCTTCAATGGTATCCACTGCCTTTTTTTGTTCCTGATTCAATCCGGTATATACTTCTAAAAACCGGGCCTTTTGTTCCTCCTGATTTGCCATAGGTTAAAGATAATCAAACATCCTTGCCCAAGTGGCTTGATCAAATTCAAGATGCCCAAACATTCTG
>CAIZMD010000535.1 GCA_903933995.1 uncultured Bacteroidota bacterium | reverse complement strand
TGAGAGCAAAGTATTGGTGGAACAACCAGTATTGGCCACTATTCTACGCGCTGGAGTTCCCTTACACCATGGTATGATGAACTATTTTGACAAGGCAGATAATGCTTTTATCTCGGCCTATCGCAAACACCACCGCGATGGCAGTTTTGAGATCAACCTCCAATACATGAGCAGCCCTAGTTTGGAAGATAGGATTGTGATTATCAGTGATCCCATGTTGGCAACAGGTGCTTCTCTAGTAAAAACCATCCAATATATTAAGAACGAAGGCAACCCTAAAGCCATTCATATAGTAGCTGCTATTGCTTGTACGGTGGGCATTGAGTTTGTACATCGCGAAGCAGGGAACCAAATTAAGATCTGGTGTGGCGATATTGACGATGAGCTAACTGCAAAAGGATATATTGTACCAGGCTTGGGCGATGCTGGAGACCTGGCATTTGGCATAAAAGTGCAGTCTTAACCCTATTTGGTTCTAAGAAAAAGTTAATAAGGGGCAATTTTTACCTAATTGCCTCAAGCTAGCTGGCTTTGGCTTAAATTCGAACCGGTGATGGGTAAAATGAAAATCTGTTTATTGGTATTCAGTCTGTTTTTGCTGGGCAAAGCCTCGGCACAGGATCCCCATTTTTCACAATTTTTCTCTTCCCCACTTACTTTGAATCCTGCTTTTACGGGTAAATTCTTTGGAACCTATCGCGTAGCAGGCAATTATAGAAACCAGTGGCCTACCATCAACAATGCTTTTACCACTACAACTGGTTCTATTGACTTTCATATTTTACAAGACAATATTGCACCCAATGATACCTGGGGCGTGGGTTTTGTTGGCTATAATGACAATAGCGCCAATGGTGCCGTAAAATTCAATTATGCTTCTTTTTCAACCGCCTACCACAAGGGTTTGGATGAAGATGGTAACCACCAATTAGGAGCAGGTTTTCAGGTTACTTATGCCAATATGCTGATCAATACTGCCAACCTGAAATTTGAAGACCAATTAACCAGTTCCGGTTTTACAGGTGTTACTTCAGAAGTGTTTAACAATGCCAGTTTGCAATCTAACTATATAGACGTGAATGCAGGTTTGTTGTATAATGGAAGCACCAATGAAAGAAACAATTTCTATTTTGGTTTGAGCTTATACCATATTAATAGACCCAAACAACAGTTTACTGGAGCGGTATATAACCTGAATCCCAGAGCTACTTTGAATGCAGGTGGATATTTTCCATTGGGTACTTCCACTACCATGCACGTAAGTGCTTTACAAATGTTTCAGGGTGGTGCATCAGAAACCATGTTTGGTGGCGCATTGCAATTAACGGCTGATCCTGATGCTTATAAACCCACCAGTTTTTATGCTGGTGCATGGGTTAGATTTAAAGATGCCATTATTCCTTATCTGGGTATGGAATACCAAGACTTTAGATTGGGTCTGAGTTATGATTACAATAGTTCTGCACTCAGCACGGCTTCTCAAAACCGCGGTGGTATTGAGTTATCGCTGATCTATGTAAGAAGACCCAATACGGATAGACCGGTGAATTGTCCTAAGTTTTAATCCTTGGAATCAAGAAAGGATTTTTCGAGTTTATCTGGAATGGTACATATCCCTGCTTTTCAAATAACGTTGCAAATTGTTTTCATAACCAACCACTTCATTATGTTGTAGAGGGCTATAGATAAAAAGAATCTGGCTATATAATAATTGCAAATTGGTCAGCTTTTTTTCATCCACCAAAACAGGATTCAAATCCCATTTAGTTTTCAACTCCTTTGCTACCAACATACTATTGTCTAGCGTGCCCCCATCCTTGGTATAAATATTAATGAAACGATGTTTCTCACTAGCAGCCATCCATTTCATATAATTGTCATTGCCACCATAGAGGGCATCAAATAAGAATACTTCTTGAATCTTGGCATAGGCAATGATTTTACTAATCACCCTATAAGCGCCACTATGCCCCGCTAGCGTAATAGCCAAATCAGCCGCC
>CAIZMD010000534.1 GCA_903933995.1 uncultured Bacteroidota bacterium | reverse complement strand
TCTATTTTTCTGTTTGGCATTTCTGCAACAGGTCAAGCGGCGGTGCTTGGTGCATACTCCCTCTGTGATAAACTCATCTGGACTTTTAGAACCATTATGGTGGCATTATTTAATGCGGTATACCCCAAGGGAGCAGTCTTATATGAACAGAATCCGGAATATTGGTACCAATTCAAGCGAAAGATCAACCGTTTAATGAGTGGGCTTTTTTTAGTTTGGGCAGGGGGGCAATATTTACTGGCAGACACAGTGATCTATTTGGTAGCGGGAAAGACCAATGAATTAGCCACCCATTATTTGCAATGGATGAGCTTGGTGCCTCTTTTAATTGCACTGAACATGATGAATGTGTTAGAGCTCTTGTTAGAACGGAAAAACAAGGTTATTTTCCTTATTGGCTTAGGGATTCTGAGTTTTGCAGCATTAACAAGTCTAGTTCTTTTAAAAATTGACTATCAATGGTATGGTGTTTTCCCATTTTTTGTTGAAAGCATGAGCTTGATTTTATACCTGCAGTATTTGAATAGGCATAAAATAGATGCTACTAGCTAGTTTTGCTATTTTCCAATAATGACGGATTGTATACTTGATTAATTATCAATGAAAAATCACTAATTAGTCATTAAAAAGCTATTTTTGACATCCATAATATGATATACTAATATTATGTGATGGATTCAACCCATCCCCCGGGGAGAAAGCATTAAAGACAATCAATGAAAGTTACCAAGTCCTATATTAGATACCAACAAAGCAAATTCCTTTCTGATGCCATGAGCATTGGGGTGATTGTAATGGTGGGTATACCATTTATGGGTTTGGAGAATCAAGAGCCAATTCAGTATTTCTTTCCCTTTTTTCTCTTATTATCATTGAGCGCTTGGTTTATAGCAAGTTTTTTTTCTAGGCTTTACGCCGATAGAAGAACCAATAAGTTTGCAGAAGAGATTATTTCTACTATTTACAATGCGGTTTTATTTGCCATTTTACTTGCTGCCTTTCTCTATTTTTTTATGAAACAAGTAGTTTTTAACAACTTGTTTTTTCTTTCGTATACAAGTGCCATTTTCCTGATTACAGTCATATTTAAATATGCCATTCGCAAATACACACACCGCTTGGTATATGCGGGAAAGTTCTCGGAAAATTTCTTATTGGTAGGAGCTACACCAGCTGGGGTAGACTTTTTGGATACGGTGCATAAATATGGGTATTATGGCTATCACTGTGGCGGAGTATTACATCATAGCCCTGTTCAACTCAATGGTAGTAAGTATTTTGGACAAGTAGAAGCTTTAGAAGATGTGTTAAGGGACAATGAATTTGACGAAATTGTAATTGCCTTACCCAATACCCAACCCGAGGTTATTAAAAAAGCGGTTCAGGTTTGTGATAAATATTCCGTACCAGTTAAAATCATTCCAGATATTGACCAGTTTGCTACTACCAATATTCAGGTAAATAATTTGGGTTTGATACCGGTATTGAATTTTAAATCACTACCCTTGGATAAATGGGAAAACAGAACTTTGAAAAGGAGTTTTGATATTCTATTCTCTATAATTTTCTTTTTGGTAATTGGCACTTGGTTAATGCCTATTTTGATGATTTTGATCAAGTTAAGTTCTAAGGGTCCAGTCATGTTTAAACAGGTTCGATGGGGGCTAAACAATGAAAAAATTACTTGTTATAAGTTTAGGACTATGTTGGTTCAAAGTAAGGATGTAGATGAGCATGGTAGTTATTTACAAGCCACCAAGAATGACCCTAGAATTACAACATTGGGTTTATTTTTAAGAAAAACCAGTTTAGATGAATTGCCCCAATTTTACAATGTTTTGCGTGGCGATATGTCCGTTGTGGGTCCAAGACCTCACCCTATTCCATTAAATATGGCATCTATTGATACCGTTGACAATTATATGCTCAGACATATGGTGAAACCTGGTATTACAGGATGGGCACAAGTGAATGGCTGTAGGGGTGAAACAAAGAGTATTTCTTCTATGCAAAAAAGGGTCAATTATGACTTGTATTATATACACCGTTGGTCATTTTGGTTTGATTGTCAGGTTATTCTACAAACCATTATTAATATTTTTCGTGGCGACCAGAACGCCTACTAATCT
>CAIZMD010000533.1 GCA_903933995.1 uncultured Bacteroidota bacterium | reverse complement strand
TGGCGGATACAAAGAAAATCTTTCTGAAAAGGTTAGATTCCATCAATTAGATTTAGTAACGGACAGTTTGGACGAGGTTTTTAAGGGAGGCAATATTGTTTATGTTTATCATTTGGCCGCTTATGCTGCTGAGGGATTAAGCCCATTTATCCGTTGTTTTAATTATCAAAACAATTTGGTTGCCACTGCCAATGTGGTAAATGCCTGTATCAAGTATAGCGTAAAAAGATTGGTATTTACGTCTAGCATGGCTGTTTATGGAATTGGTACTCCTCCTTTTAGTGAAGCACATCAACCAAATCCAGTTGACCCTTATGGTGTAGCAAAATTTGCTTGTGAAATGGATATTCAAATTGCTGGCGAACAACATGGTTTAGATTGGTGTATTGTTAGACCACATAATGTGTATGGACAGCACCAGAATATCTGGGATAAATATAGAAATGTTTTGGGGATTTGGATGTACCAAAAGTTGCATGAAGAAGCTTTTACTGTGATTGGACAAGGGCATCAGAAAAGGGCTTTTACCTATATTGAAGATTGTTTGGAACCTCTTTGGCAAGCTGCTATCAATGATAAAGCATCCAAAGAAATTATCAATCTAGGTAGTTCTACGGAAACCAGGGTCATTGACGCTGCCCATTTATTACAAACAATTGTTGGTGGTGCTGAAATAGAACATTTAGAAGAAAGGCATGAAGTGATCAATGCTTATTCTACCCATGAAAAAGCCATCAATATTTTGGGTTATGAAGACAAAACTTCTTTAAAAGAAGGATTAACCTATATGTGGGATTGGGCAAAACAACAACCTGCCAGAGAAAGAAAAGAATGGGATAGTTATGAATTAGACAAAGGGCTCTATGGGTTTTGGAAAAAATAAAACCTAGGCCATGTTATATCTTATACCCTGCATTTATATTCTTTCTTTTTTGAATGCTGGATATGGATTAGTAAAAGGCAAACCCCAGTTTATTTTACACTTTTATATTTTTGGTCTTCCCATTTATATTACTTCCCTTTCTCTGCTTCACCAATTAGGATTGGGAACTTTTATACCCTTGTTCCAGGGTTTTAAAGAGATTATTACTTTAAGTGTTTTAATCTATCTGTTAAGTAAAAAAGAGATTTCCATTCAATTCACTTTGATTGATAAAATGGTGCTGCTTTTTCTGGCATATACCAGCTGTTATGTGTTATTGCCATTAGGCAACTATGGCATCATGCAAAAGGTTTTAGCATTAAAAAGCCTTAGCTTTTTTCCTTTTATTTATTTTACGGGCAGACTTATAAATCCACAGTTGATTGATATCAATAAACTATTTCACTATATTTTATTAGTGTCTATTGCAGGAGGGATAGTGCTATTGGGAGAAAATATGGCCAACGAACATTTACAAATTCATACAGGCTATGCTGAGTTCTTTCAATCCTATTTTGACACAGCGCCTTCTGGCAATTATAATTTAAGTTGGACTTTTGAAACTTCAAATGGACTAAAAAGATATGCCAGTTTTTATGGTGGCCCTTTAGAACTTGGGGTGAATACCATTTTTACCCTAGCTGCCATACTAGCATTATATAATCAAGATAACAATGGTTTTAAATTGAACCAGCTTGGCGTTGCAGCTATGGTGGTGAGTTTGCTTTCCATTGTATTAGCTATCTCTAGAGCTTCCATGGTTAGTTATTTTTTGGTATTTTATGTGTTTGCCATTATTTCTCAGAAAAAGTATTGGTTGAAACTATTTCATTATGGAATGATTGGATTAACCCTTTTAGTGTTGTTTTATCTAAAGGGTGATATTTATGAATTAATCATTACTACCATTAATTTTAGTGACAATTCAAGTGCTTACCATGTGTTACAATGGCTAGAAGGGATTGAAGCAATTGCCTCCCATCCATTAGGTCTTGGTTTAGGCATGTCTGGTAGGGTTTCGGGGGCTGTTGGAGACAATATTGGAGGAGAAAATCAATTGATTATTATTGGGGTACAAGCAGGGCTAATTGCAGTTCTAATTTATTTGTCTATTTACTACTTAATCATCAAGCTCTGTATTGAACAGTTTAAAAAACATCAAGGAAAAATCAAGAAATTAGCCCTCTGTTTATTATTAGTAAAAATTGGGCTTTTTATTCCAACCTTAACTGCCAATGTTGAGTCCTATATTTATATTGCATATTTGTCCTGGTTTTGTGCTGGCTTATTAAATTCTATGTCTAAATATCCAGCTTTACAAAAGAACTAAAATCAAATATCATGGATCAGCAAGGCAAGGTAAAAGTAGGCGTAGACATATTGGATTTGAGGTATGCCAAAACTGGTCAGAAAACATTTTTAGAAGAGGTTTACAAACAGTTTTTAGTAAGTGAGCACCCAGGGGTCAGCTTTGTTTACTTAGATTTTCCGTTACCAAAATTTTCAAGAAAATACAAGCTTGGGATTATATTCAACCATTTGGCCTTGCAATTTTGGAAGCAATTGGTTTTACCTTTAAAAGCCTATTTTAATCGGGTTGATATCCTCTTCTGCTCCGATTATTTTGCACCTAATATTCGTTTGAAATTTAAAAATGTGCAGGTTTTACATGACGCTTTTTTTTATGAATATCCCGAGCATTATCATGGCTTGTGGATGCATTTGTTTAAACTGCTAGCTGTTCCCGCGGCAAAAAATTCGGAATATATTATTACCCCCACAAAGTATTCTAGAAATAGTATCAGTAAGCATTTTACTATTCCATTAGAAAAGATTATTCCTATTTATGAGGGGCCAAAGTGTTTTGAAGCCATTAAAACTGAATCCCCTACTTGGATTCCACCCAATGTACCCTATATCTTAAATGTTGGCGTATGGGAAAAGCGAAAAAACATTCCGCGGCTTTTAGCTGCTTTTAAAGCATTATTAGCAAATATAAATCAACCCATTAAGTTGGTTTTAGTAGGAGAAGGCAGCAAAAAAATGAACTCCGATGATAGTGCTGCTATTATTCAAGCCATTACAGATCTTCAATTAGCGGATTATGTGATTTGTACTGGTTATTTACCGGACCATTCCTTGAAATCAGCTTATGAACAGGCATTGCTTTTTATATTTCCTTCTTATAATGAAGGTTTTGGCATACCCATTTTAGAAGCATTTGCCGCAGAGATCCCCGTTTTGGTTGCCAATAATTCCTGTTTGCCAGAAGTAGGTGCCAATGCCGTAATTTCATTTGACCCATTTTCTATTGCTGATATGATGGAAAAAATGAAAATTGTGATAGAAAATACAGATTTGCAAAAAGACTTAATTCAAAAAGGAAAGGAAAGATTGTTAGATTTTTCATGGGAACAAGCAAGTAAAGAAATGATAGAAGTATTTATAATGGCAGCAAAGCATGGAAAATAAATCTCATTACCTACCCTATTTAGATGGTTTAAGAGGAATAGCCATTAGTATTGTGGTTTTATCACATGCAGGTCTTGGTCACATGATACCAGGGAAATTTGGTGTGACTCTTTTTTTCTTTATCAGCGGATTTTTAATCAGTAAATTATTATTGGCAGAAATCAAGGAAAAGGGCCAGATCTTATTTCTACCTTTTTATCTTAGACGCTTTTTTAGATTATATCCAGCATTGCTAGTAATGATTATTTGCAGTTGGCTAGCTTCTCTAATCATGCAATGCCATTTACCTGCTCAGGATATCTTTGCTGCTTTATTTTATTATACCAATTATTATATTGGGTGGTTTAGAACGCCAGTGGAAGATTGCAAGCGAATCTTAGATATCTTATGGTCCTTATCTGTTGAAGAACATTTTTATTTTATGTTCCCGCTGCTGGTTGCTGTTTTCTTGAAAAAAGCAACCCCAAAGCGTGATACTAGGTTTGCTTACTTTTTGCTGTTTATTTGTGTGGCCAGTATTGCCATAAGAATATTTACCTATTATTCATTTGAAGATCATCAGGAAGCAGCAGGCAGAATTTATTTCTCTACCCAT
>CAIZMD010000532.1 GCA_903933995.1 uncultured Bacteroidota bacterium | reverse complement strand
TGTGCATTGGGTTTATAAGCCATGGCAAATCTAGGACTCAGGTGTAAGTCAAAGTCTGTGCGTTTGTCTATACGCGCTCCCGCAATCAGGGTTAATTGTTGAGAGAGTAAGTACCATTCTTTTTGTGTGAATCCATACACAGTAGCTAAGTTCTGTTTGCCCGCATACCTTGATGCATCAATCATTTCTATATTGCTACCAAAGCCTGCTACGTATTGGCTTTTGCCAGGTCTGTTTTTTTCATATTGAATTTCTGGTTTGAATACAGATTGGTCAAAACTGGTCTCATCAAAACGCAGACCGGTCTTGTCTAAATTCACAAAAGACTCATTGGTATAACGATCATAAAAACCACGAACATATAACTTGCTATTGCTGCTCAACAACCATTTGAATTGGGCAAAAGCGCTCCTATCTGTTTCTGTTGTATAACCACTTGCAATAGCTGGTAGGTTCTGATAAAAAATCTGATAATTATTGTCTTGCTTGGCGTCATAATTGCGCAAAGAAACCAGCAATTGTAATTTATTACTTAACTCTTGTGTAATTTTTAATTGACCATTCCAATCCCTATAAGGATCCACGGTTTTACCATAGATAGTAGGATCCAAATCATAGCCATCTGTAGAGAGTCTATTTAGAAAAAATTGAATCCCTGTTTTGTGAATGCGATTGGCATAAGACAAAGTACCACCCCAGGTATTATTTGTTGCGTGGTGTAATTGAACACCCATATTTTCTTTTGCGGGCATATCAGTTAAAATATTGATCACCCCCGCCATGGCTTCAGAACCATATAAACTAGAAGAAGGCCCTTTTACTATTTCTACCTGCTTAATATTACCGGTGGCCAGTCTACCCAATTTTAGGATGCCTGCATTTCTACCAACCAATGGTTCACCGTCTAATAAGATGGCTGTATAAGCAGGATCCAATCCCAACATTTGAACACCTTGTCCAAAAGGATTGGGATATCCATTAAGTGAGGTTCCCAACGCACTATTGACTATCACAATCCCAGTTTGTTCTTGCAAAATATCTTGAATCCGCAAAGAGCCTGTTTGGGAAATGGTCTTCTTCCCAATTAAAATTACAGGCACGGCCACATTACCCATTTTACGTTCAGAACGGTTGGCGGTAACCACCACGGTTTCACTACTACCATCTAGGGTATCTTTGAATACCCTTTGTTGGGCAATAGCCTGTAACTGAAACAGGGCTAGGGCGATGCTAAAAAAGTAGTGGGTCTTTTTCATGTGCTTTACACTGCAAATTTCATTTAGATCTCAGCAGTTTTGCCATAGAATTGTCAAACGATGCTCAAAAAAACTTTATGACAAACAAATGACAGGACAAAAAATAGCAAACTGACGAATGTCATTTTTTTCTGCTGCAAACCAGCTTATCAATGTGCCAACAACAATCGATTTCTGAGTGGATGCATTATATTTGAATTATGAAAATTGCATTCTTCTCTACCCAACCCTACGATATTGTTTTTTTCAACAAACACAAAGACGAATACGGCTATGAACTAGTCTATTTTGAAAGTGCTTTAACAAAAGAAACCGCCAATCTAGTAGATGGCGCTGAAGCTGTTTGTGTATTTGTCAATGACAAACTTGGGGCTGATGTAATGGATGCATTGGCGGCAAGGGGTGTAAAAATTATTGCACTCAGGTGTGCAGGTTTTAACAATGTAGACTTGGAAGCTGCCAAACGCAATGGCATACAGGTTTGTCGTGTTCCAGCTTATTCTCCCGAAGCCGTGGCAGAACACGCAGTGGCCATGCTTCTTACTTTGAATAGAAAAACCCATAAAGCCTATAACCGGGTACGTGAGCAGAATTTCTCACTCAATGGTTTATTGGGTTTTGACGTGCACAATAAAACAGTGGGTGTAGTGGGTACCGGCAATATTGGAAAAGCTTTTTGTAAAATCATGTTGGGCTTTGGTTGCAAGGT
>CAIZMD010000531.1 GCA_903933995.1 uncultured Bacteroidota bacterium | reverse complement strand
TCTTTACGCTGTAACAAAATTTCAGCCTGCTTTTTAGTAGCCACAAAACCACGAATGCTACCTTCTACCGTTCTAATCAAGGCCTGCATCAGGTCTTTGTCACTGATGAATTTAAAAGCCACATTTTTAATGGTTTCCTCATCCTGATTAATCACAGAATAGAGTAACATGCTTTTAAAATATACATTGGCCTGATCCAGTGTTACCGCTTGGAATTCTAATTCCACGGAACGATTCTGAATACTCACCGTTTTAAAAACTTGTTCTAAAATGGGAACTTTAAAATTTAAACCAGGGCGTAATATGCGTCTATATTTTCCAAATAAAGTAATCACGGCAATGGTACCCTGATTCACAGTTACCAAACCAGTAAAAACAATAATGGCCAAAACCAGCACCCACCAAAAATTCAATAGGACACTCATATAAGTAATTTTTAGAAAGTTACAGAATTAAAAGATTAGTAGCCGCATTCTTTTAAATATTACAAAGAGGATCCTTTTACCAATTGCCCCACCAGCGCCACCAACATTTCAACAGATTTTTCCATGTCTTTCACGCCTACCCATTCCTTTTTGCTATGAATGGCTTGCATACCAGTAAACAAATTGGGGCAGGGTAAACCCATAAAACTCAAACGGCTTCCATCGGTTCCACCCCTAACTGGTTCTTTGATTACGGGAATCCCCACTTGTTCATAGGCTTTCATAGCATACTGCAAAATGTAGGGATGTTGATCCAATACTTCTTTCATATTCCTATACTGTTCCACCACTTCAAATTCCAAGCTAGCACCTGGGTATTGTGCTACAATATTTTCTGCTAGGGCTTTTAACTTGCTTTCATGCACCAGCAATTGAGCTGTATCAAAATCGCGAATCAAAAATTCCAAACTGGCTTTTTCCGCAAGACCATTCATTCCGTGTAAGTGTACAAATCCCTCTTTGCCAGCAGTAGCTTCTGGAGACCATTCTTGTAAAGGCAGTGCTTGCGCGATGGCTCCTGCAATCCGTAATGCATTCACCATTTTACCCTTTGCATAACCAGGATGCGCAATTACACCATGAATGGTCATGGCTACTGCATCGGCACTAAAAGTCTCGTCTTCAAGGGTTCCCAATTCACCACCATCAAGGGTGAAAGCAAAGTCAGCGCCCAATTTTTCCAAATCAAGTTTTGCCGTACCCGCTCCCACTTCTTCATCAGGCGTAAATAAAATCTTGATAGTGCCATGTTCTATTTCCGGATGGGTAACCAAATAATTGGCCATATCCATAATAATGGCAACACCTGCTTTATCATCGGCCCCCAATAAGGTTAAACCACTAGCGGTGATAATATCAGAGCCAATATGCTCCTTTAAATAGGGATATCTCTCTATGGTCAAAACCTGGGTTGGATCATCCGGTAACACAATAGAATCACCTTGATAATTTTTATGCAAAATGGGTTTTACATGCGTACCACTACAATCAGGTGCAGTATCTACATGCGCACAAAAACATACCACCGGTACATTAGCAGTTGTATTAGAGGGTATGCTCGCATATACATAGCCCCATTGATCCGAATGCGCATCTTTTAAACCCATGGCCAATAATTCTTCAGCCAATAATTGGGATAAGTCTTTTTGCTTTTCCGTGCTGGGATGTGCATCTGAATGCGGATCGCTTTGCGTATCTATTTGTACATAACGTTGAAACCTATTAGACACGGTAAATGAATAGTCAGGGAGCATCTGCTAATTTTCTTGCAAGATACCGTTGTGCTATTGATCTAGCATAAAAAAAGCCTCCGAAATTTCGGAGGCCAGAAAAGCATTGTTGAAAATTTATGGCATGATAATCATGCTCTTCGCATCAATTTCTACCAATTCCAAATCAAAGATCAGGTCTTCACCTGCCAATGGATGGTTAGCATCTAAGATGACAACTTCATCTCTAACGTCTACAATCACTACTGGAAAATTCTGACCAGAGCCATTGCTCATATTCAGTTGCATTCCAACTTCAGGAACCATATCTGCAGGAAAACGATCTTTAGGAAATTCCATGATCATTTCTTCTTGCTTAGGACCATAGGCTTCTAAAACAGGAATCTGAATGGTTTTCTTTTCTCCTATGACCATACCGGTAACACCAGCGTCAAAACCAGGAATCACCATTCCGCCACCTACTTCAAATTCCAGTGGTTCACGACCTTCAGAAGAATCAAAAGTAGTTCCATCAGTGAGCTTTCCGTGATAATGCACTTTTACAGTATCACCTTTTTTAACTTGTTGCATGTTTGAATTTTGTAATTGAACAATATGGAGCTCAGCTGGGTGTCCTAGATACATCATTCACCGATTTCCGGGGCAAAAGTACAATCCAAAAACAAATAAGGCCAAGTATTTTTGGTTAACTTCCCATCCTAAAACAACCTGCATGAAGTTTTTTGTAGCCTTAATAGCGTGTTTTTCCTTGTTTTTGGCCGGCCAAGCGCAACCCATTCAACCAGCAGCTTATCGCACTGAAGTCTATTTACCCTTACTCAAAGGCAAACGAGTAGGTGTTTTTGCCAATCATACCGCTACCATTGGGAAAACCCATTTGGTTGATAGTTTACAAAAAAGGGGCGTGAATATTACCATTGCTTTTGGACCTGAACATGGTTTTAGAGGAACAGCTGACGCTGGTGAAAAAGTGGACAATTATATTGATGCAGCTACAGGCATTCCAGTGATTTCCTTGTATGGCAAAAAGCGCAGACCTTCTGCAGAAGACCTAAAAAATGTAGACGTTTTGTTATTTGATATTCAAGACGTGGGTACGCGTTATTATACGTTTATTTCTTCCTTACAAGAATATATGGAAGCGGCATTTGAAAACAAAAAGCCTTTGATCTTACTAGACCGTCCAAATCCCAATGGATTTTTTGTAGACGGCCCCGTGCTAGATACTGCTTACAAGAGTTTTATTGGTATGCAACCCATTCCCATTGTATATGGGATGACCATAGCAGAATATGCCATGATGATTGCAGGTGAGAAATGGTTAACAGCCAAAGCCAATGAACAGTATGATTATTATAGAACAGCCAAAAATTCAACAGACACCGCTTTCCATTTTCAAGTAATCAAATGTGCCAATTATACGCACAAATCCAAATACGAACTTCCCCTGAAACCCTCACCCAACCTGCCAGACATGGCATCTATCTATTGGTATGGCAGTACCTGTTTTTTTGAGGGAACCATTTTAAGTGAAGGACGTGGAACCGAGCATCCCTTTGCCATCTTTGGACACCCATCCTTGCCAAAAACATTAAAGCCTTTTACACCCATTAGTAGAGATGGCGCAAAAGAACCCAAGTTAAAAGACCAATTATGTTATGGCTGGGATCTTTCGGGTGATGCCAAAAAAGTATTAGCTACCATGGGCGGAAAAGTGCAGGTAAAATATTTGCTAGAAGCTTATCAATTGTATCCTGACAAAGAAAAGTTTTTCCTAAAACCTACTAGTGGCAAACCCACTGCTTATTTCTTTAACAAGCTAGCAGGTAATAGTGAATTAATGGCCCAAGTGATAGCGGGTAAATCTGAAGCTGAAATCCGAAAATCATGGGAGCCCAAACTAGCTGCTTTTAAAGCCATCAGAAAAAAATACCTGCTCTATCCTGATTTTGAATAAAAAGGAAGATAGAACAAGGATTATCTTTGCAGCATGAGTGCTGAAGCTAGGTCAATGAAAGATATAAGAATTGTTTTCATGGGTACCCCAGAATTTGCCGTTGCTTCTTTGGATGCATTGGTGAATGCTGGATGCCAAATAGTAGGTGTTGTAACTGCTCCAGACAAACCAGCTGGCAGGGGCATGAAACTCATGCAGAGTGATGTAAAAAAATACGCCGTTGAAAAAGGCCTGCAAGTATTACAACCAGAGAAGCTCAAAAATCCGGAATTCTTAGCAGAACTAAAAGGCCTGCGGGCCGATGTTCAAGTAGTGGTAGCGTTTAGAATGTTACCTGAACTGGTCTGGAATATGCCACCTATGGGTACCATTAATTTACATGGATCTTTATTACCCGAATATAGAGGTGCTGCACCCATTCATTGGGCCGTGATCAATGGCGAAGCTCAAACAGGGGTAACTACTTTTAAATTACAACACGCAATTGATACCGGAGATATTCTCTTACAAGATAGTTTTCCTATAGGACCTGATGAAACCACTGGTGAAGTACATGATAGAATGAAAATAATTGGCGCTAACTTATTAGTTAAAACTATTGAGGGACTTGCTGCTGCCAATATTCAAGAACAAGCACAAAGTTCATTGGCAGATCCTGCTGCCCTTAAACACGCACCCAAACTCTTTACTGAAAACTGTCAAATCAATTGGAATAGACCGGCGCAAGAATTGCATGATTTTATTAGAGG
>CAIZMD010000530.1 GCA_903933995.1 uncultured Bacteroidota bacterium | reverse complement strand
GCAAAAACCAAAGTTCCTGCTACAAACCCTAATTGCACAGCACTAGTAGCCTGAGCCAAAAATTGTGGTGCAACACCCATTTCTTCTATCAGGTCTGGCATGACTGCATTACCCGCAAACCAAAGCGATGTGCAAAGGAATTGCGTAACAACAATAGTGGGTAATACTGCTTTGGTCAAAGATTAAGATTGTTTTATCAAGGCCGATTTAAAACGTAAGCCTTGTTCGTCATCCACCACTTTTTTCATGATTTTTTGTAATCCAATGGGGATCTGCTCAATTTCTTTTTCATTGAGTATGCGGGTAAGTTCATGGAATTCATCCTCATCATCATAATATCCCAAAAACAGGTCAAAATGCTTGTCTAAATGCAATCTCAATGAAATCTCTAGGTCTTCTTCATACTGATGCATACTCACTACAGACCATTGGTCTTCATCTTGAAAGTCAAAATGTACTTCTACAGATTCTTCTCCTAAAACATGCACTAACAGCTGGTCTATCAGCTTGTCTGCATGGTTATTCATCAGTTCTTCGTATTTCATTTGAGCGTTTTGGCAAATTAACAACAAAACTGCGAGCTTTGCTTTGTGACTTCTGTTACCAAACAGCCCATTAGTCTAATGTATTTTTGATTTATGAAAAACCTATTGATCAATTGGAACCTGATGCGCGCCTTACGCTTAATTTTGGGGCTCATCATTTTGGTACAGGGCATTCAGGCCCACGAAACCATGTACGCCATTGCTGGATTGCTCTTGAGTGGTATGGCCCTAGCCAATATTGGTTGTTGTGGCCCTGGTGGTTGTGGAGTTCCGCAGCGCCCAATCAATTCTAAAGAACCGGTTAAAGACATTGAATATGAAGAAATTCGTTAATAAAAATTGGTTGTACCTTGTTGGTGCAGGCGTTGGTGCCATTGCCGGTTATATCTATTACCAACAAATTGGTTGTAGTACTGGCACTTGTATGATTACCTCAAAGCCCCTAAATAGTACGGTCTATTTTGCCGTAATGGGAGCCCTTTTATTTGGAATGTTTAAAAAAGAAACCCATGCCAAACAATAGTTTTCAAGACCTCATTAACGGTGACAAACCGGTTTTGGTAGATTTTACAGCCACTTGGTGTGGACCTTGTAAAATGCAAGCCCCCATACTCAAAGATCTAAAAGACCAGGTACAGGATGCTGTAACCATTATCAAGATTGACGTGGATAAAAATCCTCAGGCTGCTCAGGCCTATCAGGTGCAAGGGGTACCAACCTTAATTGTGTTTCAAAAAGGACAGATTCTTTGGCGTAAGTCTGGGGTGAGTACAGCTAAAGAACTCAAACAGGTATTGGATACCAAAACGCTTCCCGTTTAGATTCAGGATGAAACAGGATGCAAAGGCCGCCTTCTGCCAGTAATTTACAGGTTGATTGCAAAATTGCTTTTATGAGAAAATCCTGTTTCTTGCTGGTACTTATCAGCTTTCTATCCCTACCAAGTTTTGCCCAAAGAACCATTACTGACTTTGACCTTGATTGGAAATTTATCCAATCAGATGTTTCAGGTGCAGAAGCAACTGGCTTTAATGACGCTGCATGGCGCTCTCTAAGGGTTCCACACGATTGGATGATAGAAGGACCATATGACCGCAATAATCCTACCAATAGGGGTGGTGGCTACCTACCATCTGGCATTGGTTGGTATAGAAAAACATTTACCCTTCCCGCCACTGAGTCCAATAAAAAAATCAGCATTGAATTTGATGGCGTTATGGCCAATAGCGAGGTTTGGATCAATGGTAAATCCTTGGGCAAAAGACCTTATGGTTATATCAGTTTTGCTTTTGACCTAACGCCATATTTGAATTTTGGCAAACCCAATACCATTGCCGTTAGAGCTGACAATTTAGTGCAACCTGCATCGCGCTATTATACTGGTGCTGGTATTTATAGACATACTAGACTGATTAGTACCCAACCTGCCCATTTTGATCATTGGGGTGTGTTTGTGACCACGCCAGTAGCATCGGCCCAAGAGGCTACTATTAAATTGGCTTTGAAAATTGTGCAAGAAAATAAATTGCAAACAGGACTTTCCGTACAAACGGTTGTCTTAGACGCCAACCAACAACAAGTAGCTATTTCTGAGAAAACCAATCTTTCTGCACTAGCTTCTCAAACAGCCTATCAACAAATCAAATTGGCCCAACCCAAGTTGTGGAGTTTGGAAAATACCCATCTCTACACCGCAGTTACCAAACTATACTTAAAGAATCAAGTCATTGACCAAGAGTCAACCACATTTGGTATTC
>CAIZMD010000529.1 GCA_903933995.1 uncultured Bacteroidota bacterium | reverse complement strand
GTAATCCAAACATGTCCACCTTCAAAGTCTTGGTACCAAACAGCAGGATAATAATTGGCATAAGAACCTGCATTTTTAACAATGGTTTCCGTTTGGTCTGGCTGTAAACTACTCAATTCATGAGCCATCAACACTTTAATACCTGGATATAATTCCTTACCAAAATAACATTCGTCTTCCCGCTCCCATCTAGCTGGAACACCTTGCATGGATGGGTGCTTGGGTTCCATATTTTTAATGGCAAATTTTTGAAACTTGGCATGCCAAGAAAATGTTTCTCCAATCATCATTTTAAACCATGTCCAGTTTCTTTCTGTACCAGTTACGGAGTGAACTCCTACGAATCCACCACCTGCTTCTATATATCGCCTAAAGGCAACCCTTTGATCATCTGTATCAAACACATCATTATTGGTGCTGGTAAATACTACAAAAGGGAACTTTTTGAGGTTGGATTCTGTAAAAACAGCGGGATCATCACTAACTACAACCGAAAAGCCATTTGCTTTTGCCATTGCTTGTATACTGGCTACCGCCGATGCAATATTATCATGAACAAAGCCCTTACCATTCTTGGTATAGACTAAAACCTGCATATTTTTAATAGGGTCAGGTTTACTACTCCTTTTTGCCAGTACTGGTAAAGCAAAGGCTAATAGAAATAAGATGGCCAGAATCTGGCTTTTAGAGCTAATTCTCATAGTGGAAAGCATTGAATTTGAGACAATCTAATTTACGTTCCTTACCACTGAGGTATCGAATTATTTTCGAAAACGTTATCGTAAATAGTTTCGATGTTTAAAGGGACTAAGGTTTTTTTAATCGATTTCTGACTTAATTTAAGGCCATTAATGACCTGCTCACCGCAAAAAACGATTGCCGTTGTAGTGTTTATTAATATAACCAAACAACAATTGCCAAATGAAAAAAAAACCAAAACTCCTAACAGGGAGGCAAGGATTACTGCGTTATGCCGTAATTACAGTGCTTTCCCTGTCTGCCTTAGCTCCTGAAGTACAGGCAAGATCAACCAACATTGCAGGATTTACTAAGAACCTGCCGCCCATCAGTGTTACCGGTAAGGTTACTGATTCAAAAAACAATCCATTGGAAGGTGTTTCCGTTGTGATTAAGGGAACAACCCGTGGAGCCACTACAGATGCTCAAGGTGTGTTTAAATTGAGCAATGTTCCTGATAACGGAACCTTGGTCTTTAGCTTTACTGGCTTTGCCAACAAAGAAGTATCAGTTAAAAGTAATTCAACCATTAATGTCTCTCTTTCTGAGCAGGTTTCAGGATTGAATGATGTGGTAGTGGTGGGTTATGGTACTAGAACAAAGAAAGACTTAACAGGTGCAGTTGCACAGGTGAAAGCCACCCAATTAGAAAACGAAAATCCAAGATCAGTTCAAGACATGTTGCGTGGTAACGCACCGGGATTGGACGTAGGTTTTGATGCAAGTAACAAAGGTTCTAATGCCAGTTTACAAATACGTGGTAGAGGAACCCTCACAGCTAGCTCAAGCCCATTGATTGTATTGGATGGGGTAATTTACCCTGGTGGTATGGAAGACATTAACCCCAATGATATCAATACCATTGATATCTTAAAAGACGCAAGTTCTGCAGCCGTATTTGGTGCAAGGTCTGCCAATGGTGTTATCTTGATTACTACAAAAAAAGGTAAAACTGGAAAACCGATTATTGCTTTAAATAGTAATATTGGTCTAAATAGACTTTCTAATAAACCCCATTTGTTGGATGCCAATGAATTTTTAACCTGTGGTGGCAGTTACTATTGCTCGAATGAAATACACTCAAATACCACGATTTCTTCGTTGGGGCAGACCAGTAGAGAAACAGGTGCGGGACCACTCTGGAACAACCTTATCTTTGGCATCAATACGATATCCAAATGTTATTTCCACTTTTTCAATTTGGAATACCCAAAAAGAAATGACTGATATGGTGCATGGTCATAGCAAAATGCCACAACCCAAAAGACATAACGATGCCATGAAAGAACGCAATAGGAAGGACTTTCATTTTGAATTTACAACCTTACGATTTAAACCAATAAAGGAATATGGGGAATGGAAGAATATTCGCAATTATATCCCTAATAAAATTGAGGTTCAATGAATTTAGCGTACAAAAGGCAAAAAATTCAGGATTGGTTTACTCAGCAATGGGTCATTCTATGGGGGAGAAAAATAAATCTAGATGAACATTCGTGGCTTTTCGGTCCTTTTGGGGAATTGAATGGAATTGGTGAGGATTTTATTTACCAATTGGCATCAAAAGGAAATTTAACAGTAGTAAGAAATTCTAAATCAAAAGGTTTACTGAATTCCATCCAAAGTCTTAATTTACCAGAGAAAGAGATCAATAAATTATCTCCAAAAGTTATAGATTTTTATGAAAAAACTGCTGACTATAATTTGCAATTAAAAGTACATTGGAATCCTCTTTTTAAGGTGTTTGGATATTTAGTGAACAGGTTATTTAGCCAAAGAATTAACCAACTGAATATTCCCACTGAAAATATTAGTGATTCTGAAAATCTAATAAGTGAAATAATTGAATTGATTTCCAAAGAAAACAAGGAAGTAAAATATACTATTTGGCTTCGGAAATTTCAAACAACTGGAATAGTTATTTACTCTGGTATTTATACAACCTGCACTATACCAGCAGGTTTAACTTG
>CAIZMD010000528.1 GCA_903933995.1 uncultured Bacteroidota bacterium | reverse complement strand
CCAACTCCTAAATACAAATTAACTGGTATCTCTAACCTTTCTTATAAAGGAATTAGCTTCCGCATGCAGTGGGAATATACTTGTGGTGGAGACATGTACTCTTCTACAACTCGTTCTTTGATTGCTCGTGGTGTTACAAAAGATACAGAATTTGACCGTGCTGCTCCTTACCTATTACCAGGTGTTGACGCAAACGGAAATCCTAATAGGGTTCAGACTTCTGCTACTCAAGCATTCTTTAACAACGGATTTGGACCAGATGAGTCTGGTATCTATGATGCTACTTTGATCCGTTTAAGAGAATTGTCTTTGGCTTATAGTCTTCCTGAAAAGTTATTGGCAAAAACACCATTTGGTGGTGTGTCATTCACATTGTCTGGAACCAATCTCTGGTACAATGCTCCTAACTTTCCTAAATATGCCAACTTTGATCCTGAAACCAATGGTTTGGGTGTAAGTAATGGTAGAGGTTTGGAGTTTATTACTGGACCTTCTTCACGCAGAATTGGTGCAAGCTTGAGAATCACCTTCTAATAACAACTTAATATTTAGTAATATGAGATATTCGAAATTTTTTATCTGCCTAGCGTTACTAGCAACCACTTTGGGAGCTTGTAATAAAAAACTGGACAGCTTATTGGATAACCCCAATGCGCCGTCTCCTACCACTGCAGACGTGGATCTTTCTTTGAACCAGATTCAGTTGTCATTTAGAGGCTTCTACGGAACAGCTTCTACTTTGGGTGCTGAACTTTCTAGACAACAATCTTGGTTTGGACCAATCTATGCCAATGGTTATAGCCCCGGAACCTTTGATGGTTTGTGGAGCTCTGCATATTCTAGCATTTTTGTCAATGCTGACGCGATGATTCCTGTGGCAACTACACAGAAAAAGTTCATCCAAGCTGGTATTGCCAAAGTGTTGAAAGCTTATACCTTGGGTACCTTAGTTGATCAGTTTGGTGATATCCCTTATACAGAAGCCGTTCAGGGTGCTGCTAATACAAATCCTAAAATTGACAAAGGTGCGGATGTATATGTAAAAGCCTTGGCTATCTTGGATGATGCCATTGCTGATTTCAATAAAACAGGTGCTGCTGCTGGACCAACCAATGACTTGTTCTATGGTGGATCTGCTGCCAACTGGAAAAAAGCAGCCAAGTCTTTGAAATTGAAATTCTTGATGAACACAAGATTGGTAGATGCTTCTGCTTCTGCTAAGATTGCAGCTTTGATTACTGAGAATGACTTGGTAACCACCGATGCACAAGATTTCAACTTTAAATACGGTACTAACATTTCTTCTCCTGATAGCCGTCACCCTAAATATGCGGGTAACTACAACGTAAACGGACAAGTAGGTGAGTATTTGAGTACTTATTTCATGAACTTGGTAGTAAAAGAAAAAACTGGAACAGTTTCTACTTTGGACCCACGTAGAAGGTATTATTTCTATCGTCAGAATACCAACTATGTAAACGTTAATGAAACCACTTTAACCTGCGCTTTTGTTGCTAATCCAGCACATTATCCAGCTGATATGCCATTCTGCTTAGTAGGTGGTAACTCTGGATATTGGGGTCGTGACCACGGTGATAACTCTGGTACTCCTCCCGATGGAGCATTCAGAACTACCTATGGTGTTTATCCAGCTGGTGGAGAATTTGATGCAAGTACTGGTGGTGCCGTTAAGCAAGTAATGGGTGGCCGTGGTGCTGGTGTTGATCCAATCTGGAACTCATCTTTCACATATTTTGTAGAAGCTGAAGCTGCTTTGAAATTGGGTATCACTGCTGGTGGAACTGCTAGAGCTTTGTTGAGCAAAGCCTTGTATGCTTCTATTAATAAAGTAATTGGTTTCCCTACATCAATTGGTTATACCATGAGTGCTTCTCAATTAGCTTTGGTTCCAACCACAGCACAAATTGATACTTATGTAAACTTTGTATTGGCTAAGTATGATGCCGCTACAACTGATGATGCTCGTTTGAATATCATCATGAAGGAATACTATATAGCTGCATGGGGTAATGGTGTTGAAACCTACAACTCCCTCAGAAGAACTGGTAAGCCTGATAATATTCAGTTGGTAGTTACAACAGCTAGCCCTGGAGTATTCATGAGATCTT
>CAIZMD010000527.1 GCA_903933995.1 uncultured Bacteroidota bacterium | reverse complement strand
CGGCGGATATTCTTCTCGCTCTCTTACGTCTAATACAAACACATCACCCTTATTCTTAAGTTCTAAAAAGGTTTCCACAGAAACTTCGTCTACATCCATGTCATCCAAATCAATCATAGCGTGGTTTTCTGAAAGAAGAAAAGCTTCTCTAGTCATAGTTTGGATCTGATGATTTTTCTGAATCGCAATTTCGTAATTGCTGGTATCCAAAAAGTCATGGGTGTACAATCTTCCAGCCAAAGACTTCCCAATTCCTGTAATGATCTTAATAGCTTCAGCTGCTTGTAAACAACCAATGATGCCTGGCAAAACCCCAATCACTCCTAAGCTTTCACAACTACCTGAAATGGCATCTGCAGGTTCAACAGGAAACAAATCTCTGTAGCTATAACAAATGTTGCCTTGATCTGGAAAATGAAAAACAGATACCTGTCCTTGATACCGCGTAACGGCACCATAGATTAAAGGAATATCTAAGATTGCTGCAGCGTCATTGAGTAAGTATTTTGCTTGAAAATTATCGGTAGCATCTATGACCAAATCATATCCCTCCATTAGATCCAAAGCATTCTGTCTTTCAATGGCTATGGGATAAGTTGAGATCAGAACAGTAGGATTCTGCAATTGCATGGCGCCAGCAGCTATAGCTACTTTGCTTTTTCCAATATCCGCAGGTCCATATAATAACTGTCTGTGTAAATTACTTTCACTAACAAGATCTGGGTCTACAATGCCAATCTGACCCACACCAGCACCCACTAAATATTGTAAGGCTGGGCAACCCAATGCCCCCATTCCAACTATCAATACCCTTGCCCTTGCCAAGTTTTTTTGGGCAGCTAACCCAAATCCTGGCAGGATCATTTGTCTAATATATCGTTGTTGATTTTCCAAATTTTATCCTCCTGAAAATGCTGGCATCAATGCCACTACATCGCCCTCTTGTAAAGGGTGATTGCCTTGAACCATGGTTTTATTGATGGCTACAAAATAGGGCACCTGTCCTAAACTAGGATATTGTTGCAGTAAACTAGCCTTCAACATTTCTGTATCTACAGGATTGTCTATCACTTGTTTATTTGTTCCTATAATATCTGTTAATGAACCAAAAATTAATAATTCCATCTTATTTCTTGCATATTGTTTAGGTAAAAAACAATTTCCCTACAGCCATGATTAATACGGTTGCTAACAACCATTTCATTTGTCCAATGGGTACTTTCTTTGCGCCGATACTGGCTCCCAACCATCCACCCGCTAAAACGGTTGCAGCTATCCAAACCATGTCTGGTGCAAGTTCAAATCTCTTTTGAAATTGACCACCTAAACCAGCTAAAGAGTTTAAAAATATGAAAACAGCGCTGATGGCTGCCGTTTCTTTTTGATTGGCCCATCCGGCTAGAATTAAAATGGGTGATAATAAGATGCCTCCTCCCATGCCAATCATACCAGACAATAGACCAATGCCCGCACCAATTAAAAAAAGCATCCAAAATTTGGGAGCTCTTTTAAAGGATGTATTTGACTGACTTGTCAATAATCTTAGAACTGAGAATAGTAAAATCAATGCCAGTATTTTTTTATACCAAGCATCAGGTAAAGGAACAATGGCGCCTAGATAAGCAAAAGGAATGGATCCAATAATCAGGGGCCATAATAATTTGGGTCTAAAAAACTGGGCTTTGTAAAAAGAAAGAAATGCAACTAAAGAAACCAACAAGTTTAAGATTAGTGCAGTAGGTTTCATGATCAAGGGAGCAAAACCAAATAATGCCATCAATGCCAAATAACCACTTGCGCCTCCATGACCCACTGAAGCATACAGCATGGCTACTAAAAAGAAGCAAAGGGCATAGAAGAGGAGTAATTGATCCATGGTTTAAATTTAATGGAATGGATGCAATTTGACCATGCTGAATTGTTCAAATCTTTGTTGCTGTGCGTCTAATTCAATCCAGCAATTTGCTTGAACAAAACTATTTTGTTGATAGGAAGCCTGCCCCCCTAACACAGATACAATCCCGTTTTCTACCCTTCCTTTCAGAAAAAAACAAAGATTAGATTGCTTTTCATAACTATGTTTCAGCTTTCCCATGATGGGTTCTTCCAAGCTTTTACCAGACATGACTTGTATGGCAGGTAACACATATTGTCTAAAACAACTCATCACCGATGCCGGATTTCCAGGCAAGCCAAAAACCAATTTTTCTTCCTGAACCCCAAAGTAAATAGGCTTTCCTGGTTTTTGTGCTACGCGATGAAACACTTGTTCTACTCCTACTTGCTGACAAGCTTGAACCACAAAGTCATAATCCCCAACACTAACCCCGCCAGTTAATAATACTATGTCATGAGCGTCTAATGCTTGTTCCAATGTAAAAGCAGTTTCTGCCAAATGATCTTTTGCATAATAAACATTCACCCGATCAACACCTTGCGCTTTTAACAATGCCCTCAATGCATAAGAATTGGATTCATAAACCTGACCGGGTAATAAAGGATTGCCAGGTGCTACCAATTCATTTCCTGTAATCACAATAGCCATACTAGGTTTACGATACACTTTAACCGCACCAAAACCCATACTGGCAATAAAACCCACCATACTGGCCTTGATTAGGGTACCGGCTGGTAAGGCCAAAGCCTGTTGGGCAATCTCTGATCCTGGCATGCGGATATGCATCCCCAATTCCAATTTTTCAGACTTCATCTTGATCATGCCATCTACCAATTCCACCCATTCTTTCTGAACCACCGTATCTGCCAATTCAGGGATGGGACCTCCAGTAAACACTTTAATGGTTGCACCAAAATCTAATTGTAATTGTTGGAAACTTCCTGCTGGTAATTCATCTTGAATACGCAAGGATTGATGGCGCTCTTCCCATCTAATGGCATAGCCATCCATGGAAGACTG
>CAIZMD010000526.1 GCA_903933995.1 uncultured Bacteroidota bacterium | reverse complement strand
GATAGTAAATGGCAGCATGGGGATGCTGTATTTATAAATCTCAGTTTGAATAATCTTCATATTGCGAAGGTCTGATTAACACACAAATAAATACCAGTAAACAGAACAAAAAACTACATCTGGTGTTTTTAAAACAAAAAGCATGGAAACACTCAAGGGAAAACAGGTTTTGGTTGTGGGGGCTACTGGAACAATTGGTGCTGCAATTGTAAAACTATTAGTAGGCTCTGGGGCACAAGTGGCGCTAACAGGAAGAGATCAAGCCAAACTGAATTCATTAGCAGCTTCTGTAGGCATTTCCCAAGAACGCTGTTTTCAAATGGACTTGAACAATACGGCATCCATTCATTCAGCCATGACAGCCTTGAAGCCAATAATGCCAGTGGTGGATATCTTGGTGAACGCTGCTGGAATAGGTATTATCAAGCCCCTTGAAATGCTTTCCGAGACAGATTTTATGCAATCCATACAAGTAAACTTGATTGGGGTATTTCACTTGATGCAGGCCATTTTACCTGGGATGAAAGAACAGAAAAAAGGATTGATTATTAATATTCCCGGTGTGTTGGGAAAAGTACCCATGGCGGGTGCAGCTGCTTACAGCGCAAGTAAATATGGTTTAGTGGGTATGATGCAAAGTATTCGCGAAGAGTTAAAAAGAACGGAAATCAGGATTACCAACTTGTTTTTAGGAGGGGTAGATTCCGCCTTCTGGGACCAGATAGACCTTAGGGTGCAAAGAGACAAAATGGTAGTTGCGGAAGAAGCTGCAAAAGCGGTCTGGTTTCTATGCCAACAACCCCGATCCGGTGTGGTGAGTGAAATGGTCCTACAGCCCTTTAATCACCAAGCTATCTAAATATTTTTGGTGGATATTGCCAGAATCTAAAATTCCTTTTTTTTCTTAGACGTTCTGTTCCGATATTCGCGTAACGAACGACCGTTAGCAATGAATATTTCCTTTGAAAATACCGAGAATGCATTCGCCTACAAGGCCAATAAAGATTTGAAAGGAGCTAAATTCCTTTTTAGTACTATGGGCTTCCCATTGTTTGTGCAATTGGGAACTAGGCTAACGCCGTTTTTAATGAAAACGGGATTGCCTATTCATGGAATTATTAGGAAAACAATTTTCAAGCAATTTGTTGGAGGAGAAACATTGGAAGAAACTGCCAATGTAGGTGAAGTTTTAGGCAAATATGGTGTGAAAGTTATTTTGGATTATGGGGTAGAAGGAAAAGAAGGAGAAGATAATTTTGACCTTGCAACGGATGAGTTTATTCGCGTCATTAATTATGCAGCTACACAATCAAATATTCCCTTTATCAGTATCAAAGTAACAGGTCTTGCTAGACATGGTTTGTTGCAAACATTGAATGAAGCACCAAGGCTTAGAAGTGGGATACATGATCATGAAGCAGAAATAGCAGAATGGGATAGGGTAAGGGAAAGAATGTATATTATTTGTGAAGCTGCAGCAGAGAAAAATATTGGTGTATTAATTGACGCTGAAGAAAGTTGGATCCAAGATCCAGTTGATAGACTAACCATGGAAATGATGGAGATCTTCAACAAGGAAAAAGCCGTGGTATACAACACCATTCAATTGTACAGACACGACCGACTACATTTTTTAAAAATCTCTCATCAAATTGCCCAGCAACAAGGCTTTATTTTGGGAATTAAATTGGTAAGAGGCGCTTATATGGAGAAAGAGCGTGAAAGAGCTCAAGAATTAGGCTACGAATCTCCTAATAAAGCCAATAAGGAAGCAACTGATAGGGATTATAATGAAAGTATTCGTTTTTGTGTAGAAAATATAGAAAGGGTAGCTTGTATTGTAGCCTCACATAATGATGAAAGCAATTTATTAGCAGCTCAATTAATGGAAGAAAAAGGCTTGTCATTACAACACCAGCATTTACATTTTTCACAATTATATGGCATGAGTGATAATATTACTTTTAACCTTGCCAAAGCGGGACTGAGTGTAAGCAAATACCTGCCTTTTGGTCCTATACGTGATGTAATTCCTTATCTAATGCGCAGGGCACAAGAGAATAGTAGTGTGAGTGGTCAAACAGGTAGAGAGTTAGCCTTGATTAAAAAAGAACTGGAAAGAAGAAAAGCATAAACTGCTATAAGTCTTAAAAAAAATCAGGCCCCGAGTAATCGGGGCCCTTTTCATGTGCTGTTTTCAAGGTGTAATGCATCTATCGTCAGGCAACACGAAGCTTTTTAGAAGCCAATATTCTAAGCCCTTTTAATTGAGCTTGATTCAAAGGTTTGGTCATAAAATGGGTAACAAATCTATAGCCCTTTGAACGTTCAATATCTTCCTGTTGTAGGCTAGAGGTAAGCACTACTACAGACCAAGGCTGGTCCAGTTTTTGGTACTCATCTAGAAAATGCCAACCAGATTTGTGAGGGAAGTTCAAGTCTACAATAATTTTCCTTCTGGTAAATGGATGTGCATTAATATGAGAAATGGCATAATCCACTTCATTAAACACTTTTACTGGCATATCAGGGAATACGGAACGAATAACCACTTTGTTCATTTCATTCACAAGACCATCATCATCTATCAAAACAATTTCTTCAATTTCTTGATGTAGATAGGCGTCTAATGAAATGCTATTGGAGGTTGCAAAATTGATTTGGTTGTTCAATTCATAAATGGCTGCATTCATTTTGTCAGTAGACTTTTCAATCTCAGCCAATAATTGTTGGTAAACTTGAATATCTGGTTTTTGCAATTTAATAGTCTGAGTTACTTGCATGATCTTAGAAAACTCATGTCTAATTTCATGGGAAGCAATAAAGGACATTTTTTTAAGAGATACCAACTGTTTGGCAGCCTCGGTTTCAGACACTTTTCTTACACTAACATCATTGAGAATAATCAAAAATCCAGTGAAGACTTGTTGTTCATCAAAAATGGGTTCCTTTATATATTCAATCCAAAGTTTTTGGCTTCCCTTATTATAAAGAACCATTTCTTTTTTAATAGAACTAATATTGCAGATGCTAGATTTAATGGTATCAATATCTTCTAAATCTGTATCAGTACCACTAAATAATTGAAAATCTTGTTGGCCTGCAATTTCAGTTAATTCATAACCCATCAGATCTGTAAAAGCATTATTGATCCAGGTAATTTGATTGATGGTGTTGGTTAGTATAATACTTTGATTGGTGCAGGATGCTATTTTCTTGAAGCGTACAAATTCTTTGTTTAAAACCCTGATTAGGTCATTCTGTTGTCTGATGGCTTTGGCCGCTTGGTGCACATGGCTTATGTCTGTGCCATAAATTAGGTAGCCAGAGAATTGACAGTCCAAGTTAAATTGAGGAGAGAGGTGTAAATGAATCCACTGATCAACTCCCGCATGATTGATAGCAACTTCTAATGAGAAGGGTTGTTTTAAAGAAAGATTATTTAAGAAAGAACCCAGTTCACCACTCAATTCTTTTTTGGGTAACCTTTTCATAAATCCCCTGCCCAATTCTGACTGTTGATTTACTTGAAAATGTTTGGTAACAGACTCATTGGCAAATACACATTGCATGTCTGCGTCTAATACCCAAACCATCATGGGAAGTTGATTGGCAATGCTAGCGTATTGTTGATTGCTGCCCTGTAATGGGTGTTGAGTATCTGTATTTTTTTCTTCCTTGACACTGATCTCTTGTCCAATCAGTAATAAACCAATTGGTTCATACATATCATCCTTGATCACTGAAATACTGAATTGTATAGGTAGGGTAGCTTTGAAAGGTTCAAGAAAACTATGCAAAGCTTGAGTAACTGGCAGGCTAATATCTTCCAGGCTTTTTTTCACAGCCCTTCCATAGCGGAGTTTGTCTTCTTCACTTAAAAGGTCAGTAAATAGCATATTTGGCAATTTGCGTTGCCATTCTGGATGCTGTTCTACCATTTTCTGGTTAAAGTAGCTAATGCGTCCTTCTAAGTCTATACTGAGTACAAAACAAAAATTGGACTGAATCAACACAGAAAGGGTTTCGTCTAGTGGATAGGGGTATTTCATGTTTCTTCCTTTTATCTAGCACAAGTTCTAAACTTGCTAGGCTGGAACTGGTAGTAGCAATCCGATACTGTAATAGCAGTTTGCAGGCATATTGTAGTTCATCTACTACAATACATGCAATGGCCCTATGCAGGCATTTGCTGGTATAATTGGCCAATGGTTTTTTTTTACTGCCAGCATTTCTGTGGCTTTGTCAAAAAAGTAATCAGCACCTTGCTGCTTGCAGGCTTCTCTAAAACAGGGTAGGGTAAAATGGGTTAACACCATCAACTTAGCTTTCTGTGTATGGTCTTTGACCCATTGAATTAAATCTGGTCTTCCTTCTGTTTGGTCTAATTCTGTAATGATTAAATTGGGCTGAAATCTTGGAATGGCATTCTCGGCCATTTCAAGGTCTTCCGCTATTTCTAGTAAGGTTTGATCTTCTCTTGTGCCTAGGAAGTCATTCAATTGATACTTACTATAAACTGATTGGTCAACTAGCAAAATTTTCAAAGGGGCTTTCATGGTAGAAGGTATTGGATGAGGAGAAAATTGGTTTGATTTTTTGCTCTTATTTTTCACTGCCAATCATAGCTATATTGGCTTTTACATTTTTCATGTTGTTACTAGCCCAGTTGCTTTTTTCATTTAGGTATCTGTTCAAAACCAGCATTTGAGGTTGGTCCACACCTTGTAATGGTTCAATGCTCAGGCTATAGCCTTTCCACCATTGGCCAGCACCCCAGTAACAACCACCCACATTGTTTTTTTGGATATAGCTAAGAAAGTTTTCCAATACGGGAATCCAACGAGCGTCATTTTTTGGAACACCAAACTCACCTACATAACCTCTTTTGTTATTGGCTTTAAGCCAGTTGATAAAAGGAGCCACTTTTTCAACGCCAATTTGTGCAGTAATATCGCTGCTGTATCCATTGGCATAAGTACCGCTACAGTCATTGTCAAAATAGCAGTGTGCATCAAATAGTAGGTTATTATTAGGATCTTCTAGGTATTTAAGACCATCGCTATATTCTTCCCATTTTTGAGCACAAGCATAGTTGTTGCCGTTAATGATAATGGTATTTAGTTGGTCAACTTCTCTAATGCCATAGATGGCTTCCTGAGCCGCATTTTCCCAAACACCTTCACCCATATTATATGGTTCAGCCATAATATTAAAACCGTAGATATTTTCGTGTTGTTTTAAAGCAGCAGCAAAGCTTTTCCAGAATTCACGGAATTGGTTATAAGGAACTTGTTTACTACCCAATACATACTCAATACCATTGATTTTATATCTACCATAGTTTTGGATGCTAATGATCACATCTACACGGTAGTTTTTGCAAGTTTTGATAAAATTGTTGATGAGCATCATTTGGTTAGCATCTAGACCACCCCCAATTTTTTGTTGAACTCTTTCCCATCTGATAGGTAATTGAATCAGTTGAACGCCTTTTCCAGCGAAATAGCGAACTTCTTGTTCAGTAGGATAGATATAATCTCTTCTATAAATACCGGGAAGGTTTTGGTTACCAAATTCAGCTCCGTTGATAGTAATTCCGATTGCTGCGTTTTCATAGCCTATAAATGCTGCAGCGTTAACTTGGTTAAGAAAAAGGCAGCATAAGATAGCGGCTGTGGGGATGGCTATTCTTATGTTTTTGATTGCGTTCATGGCTTTGTTTTAACAGTACAAAGCTGCTTCAGTAATGCCAGGAGAGAAATAGCAGAACCTGTGATAATGCCCTAACAAAAAAGCCCGCAGCCTTGTAGGGGCTGCGGGCATAGATAACCTTGTATTTTACTGGCTGCAAGTAGAATTATTACTACAAAAAGCTGATTTTAAATAAGACTATGCTTCATGGCATACTTAACCAAGTCTGCATTATTATGGATATTGAGTTTTTCCATGATACGCGTTCTATAGGTACTGATGGTGTTGACACTTAAAGAAAGGGTTTCACCTATTTTGCTAATTGACTGACCCTCTGCAATAAGTTTGAGCACTTCAAATTCTCTATCTGATAAGATTTCATGGGGAGCTTTGTCAAAATTCTGTTCAATTGATTCCGCCAATACCTCAGCCACTTGTGGGGTAATATATTTTCTTCCACCCAAAATCTTTTCTACAGCGTTTACCAATTCAAAAGGTGCACTTTCCTTGGTTAAATATCCAGAAGCACCCGCTTTAATGGCTCTAACGGCATATTGCTCAGGCGCGTGCATGCT
>CAIZMD010000525.1 GCA_903933995.1 uncultured Bacteroidota bacterium | reverse complement strand
GTTCTTAGTTTGTTCTATTTTGTGATCTTCTTTGGTCTTCCATTTATTCAAATAGATGGAAGACCTTTGTTTTTATTCAATGTACCCAATGCCAAGTTTATCATATTTGGCAAAGTATTCTGGCCCCAAGACTTTTTCATATTTGGGATGACCATGATTACGTTTGTATTCTTTATCATTCTTTTTACAGCTGCTTTTGGAAGACTGTTCTGTGGTTGGGCATGTCCGCAGACTAATTTTATGGAGATGATGTTCCGTAAAGTGGAATACTTAATCTTGGGTAATGCACAAAAGCAACAAGCATTACAAAAAGCAGCATGGACTGCTTCTAAGACTTTTAAAGTGGTGCTGAAACACTTGGTGTTTTATTTATTGTCTTTTATCATTGCCAACTTTTTTCTTGCCTATATTATTGGAATCAAGGATTTAGAAAAGATTATAGTAGAACCAGTGTCAGAGCATATGGTAGGGTTTAGCGCTATCCTCATTTTTAGTGCAGTATTCTATGCGGTGTATGCGTTTTTTCGAGAGCAAGCTTGTACCGTGGTTTGTCCTTATGGTAGATTACAAAGTGTATTGTTAGATAAGAACAGCATGATTGTAGCATACGATTACAAAAGGGGAGAACCTAGGGGGAATGCTAAAAAAAACCATGACCAGCCCTTGGGCGATTGTATTGACTGTCATCAATGTGTTAGGGTTTGCCCTACCGGAATAGATATCCGCAATGGTGTACAAATGGAATGTGTAGGTTGTACTGCCTGTATTGATGCTTGTAATGATGTCATGGTTAAAATTGACAAGCCAAAGGGCTTAATCCGCTATGCATCAGAAAACACCATTGCTAGTGGAGAGTCTCTGCACTATACTACAAGAATGAAGATTTATACAGGACTTTGTCTTTTGGTACTAGCCATACTTTCTGTGATTTTATTTACCAGAAAAGATGTAGATGCCACCATTATGCGAACGCCTGGCCAATTATTTCAGGAAAGGGGAACGGATAGTATCTCTAACTTGTACAATATTAAAGTGGTGAATAAAACAGTTGACCCCATTGAACTCTCCATTAGGTTGAATGATGGTAGGGGTAAAATTGAAATCATTGGAAAGCAATACATTCCTATTGAAAAAGAAGGACAAGGTTCTGGATCCTTTTTTGTGGTCTTGCCCAATACACATATTAAGAATAGAAAAACAGAGCTGGAATTGGATCTATATGAAGGGGAGAAAAAAGTGGGTAGTATGAAAACCAATTTTCTAGGTCCTGTGCAATAATTAATTTTGTAACTTAACAAAAAGCAAACAATGAACTGGGGTAATAAATTAGTCATGGTATTTGTGGTATTTGCACTGTTCATGGGTTATATGGTTTATCGTGCTGTGAGTACCAAATATGATTTGGTAAGTAAGGATTATTACAAAGATGAACTTAGGTATCAAGAAAGAATAGATGGCGTAAAAAATGCAGTTGCGCTGGGCGATGTTGCCATTAGTCAAGACAGCACTGCTATTCAAATTCAACTACCTAAAGAGCACAAAGGCTATGCAGTAAAAGGAGAAGTATTTTTTTATTGTATTACGGATGATAGCAAGGATTTTAAATTGCCTTTACAAGTAGATTCTATCGCCACGCAAGTTGTTATGAAAAAACAACTTCAAAAAGCACCATACCAAGTAAAGCTTAATTGGCAAGTAGGTAGAGATGCATTTTACAATGAACAAAAATTGATAGTTCAATAGTGGTTTGGCAAATACTCATATCTGGTTTTCTATTGGGAATTGTAAGCAGTTTTCACTGTGTTGGCATGTGCGGCCCAATTGCCTTTTCACTTCCCGTCTACTATTTACCTGCGCATCAAAAACTAATCGGCATTTTGTTGTATCATATAGGTAGAGTTAGTATCTATGCCAGCTTAGGTGTTTTTTTTGGATTTGTTGGAAGACAATTTTTTCTGGCCGGAGGGCAACAAGTATTTTCTATTATTTTAGGAGCAACTATCTTACTCATCTTGCTTCAGTCTATTTTACAAAAGCGAAAAATCAAGATTCCTTTTTTTGATCAATTTCAACAAAAGCTGCAGCTATTTATTGGCAATTATATTCGCAAAAAGCAATTGTATGCCATGTTTGTATTGGGTATGGCCAATGGACTACTTCCTTGCGGAATGGTATATCTAGCTATTACAGGGGCATTAGCTGCAGGAACCATTACTGGAGGTTTGGGTTTTATGACCGCATTTGGTTTGGGAACTATTCCAGCTTTATTGGTGCTTTCTTTTTTTGGATCAGTGATTGGTTTGGAAGCAAGAAATACCATGAAAAAAGCCATCCCTTATTTTGTGGCAATCATGGGTGTGTTATTGATTTTGCGGGGAATGAATCTCAATATTCCCTATGTAAGCCCCATGCTTAATAATGGCTCAGAGCACGCCATTTCCTGCCCCTAGTAATTAACAAATTCTTCTTATAATCTTGACACTTTATTTAGTCTTTAAGTGTGAGCTTTGT
>CAIZMD010000524.1 GCA_903933995.1 uncultured Bacteroidota bacterium | reverse complement strand
CCATTCTGGTTCCAACCCTTTTACAAACCGGGTAAGAAAATAGCCAAGGAAAAAGACTGGAATAAGAAACTAGAAGAGATTGTAGAAAAAGCCCCTGAATGGGATATTGCTTTTTTGGTGGGTGTGCCCGCATGGATTCAGATGTGTATGGAAATGGTGATTGAGCGATACAAGCTCAATAATATCCATGAGATGTGGCCCAACCTCGCATTTTTTGTACACGGAGGCGTGAGCTTTGAACCTTATAAAAAAGGATTTGAAAAACTGTTGGGCAAGCCCATCACTTATATTGAAACCTATTTGGCCAGCGAGGGCTTTATAGCTTATCAAGACCGTCAATTTGCAGAGGGTATGAAACTGGTCACCAGTGAGCATATCTTCTTTGAATTTGTGCCTTTTGATGATGTGAATTTTGACGCCAATGGCGATATGAAAGAGTTTCCTGAAGCGCTCATGATTCATGAAGTAGAAGAAGGAAAAGACTATGCCCTTTTGATCAGTACTACGGCTGGAACATGGCGTTACCTAATTGGAGACACGGTAAGATTTGTAGACAAAGACCGTTGTGAGATTATTATCACAGGACGCACCAAACATTTCTTGAGTCTGGTAGGTGAGCACTTGAGCGTAGACAATATGAACAAAGCCATTCAATTGGCCAGTGATGAATTGAATATTAGTATCCCAGAATTTACGGTAGCGGGTGTGCCATTTGGCAATTTCTTTGCGCACCATTGGTATGTTGCCTGCAATGATAAAGTAGACGCCAAGGATCTAGCCAAAAGAATTGACCAACACCTTTGCCATCTCAATGATGACTATGCCGTAGAACGCAGAAGCGCTTTGAAAGACGTAATACTAGACGTATTAACAGAAAAGGATTTTATGAACTTTATGACGGCCAAGGGAAAGATTGGTGGTCAACACAAATTTCCAAGGGTGCTCAAGGGATCATTGTTGCAAGACTGGCAGCGGTTTCTGAAAGGCGAACCCATTGAACCCTAAGGTTTGAATTTTCAATTAAGCGCATGATTGCAGCAATTATCAAGGGACTAGGTTTGGGTGTGCTACTGGCTATTTCAGTAGGGCCCGTGATATTTGCCATTCTCAAACAAAGCATCAACAACGGACACAAAGCAGGTTATATTTTTGTGGCCGGTGTTTCTTCTAGTGATATTGCTTTATTACTCATTTGCAATTTATTTACATCACTATTTCAATCGGCCTTGGCCCACCAAACCCTGATTGCTGTTTCTGGAAGCATCTTCTTAATTGCTGTGGGCATTTATACCTTCTTCTTTAAAAAAGTGGCGGTAGATGATGACAATAATCTCAAGGAAAAAGTATTTCGCAAGCGCGATTGGGTAGCCATTTATCTCTCTGGTTTCTTTATGAATATGCTCAATCCCGGGGTCTTTATTTTCTGGTTTGTTTGGTCGGCGGCCATTTTAGCTGATTCGGTTTCTTATGCCAATCCCATCCAATACAGGGCCGTGGTATTTGGTACTTGTTTGGTGTTTGTATTACTCACCGATATTCTTAAAGTGATGCTGGCAGGGCGTTTGAGACCAAAAATGACCCCCAGAAACCTGCACCATATTAACCAATTGTCCGGGTTAATCCTCATTGGCTTTGGGATTGCCCTATGTTGGGGCGTACTCCAATTTGGAGACCGTTTGAAATAGGTTTAACGATATTTTTAGGAAGGCCAATCCATATTCAAAGTATCTTACCGCCAATGAAACTCAGCTGCTTCCTTTTTTGTTGTTGTTTATCGGCGAAGCTGTTTGCACAAAACGACCTTCTCTTACTCAAAGACAAAACTCAGACCCTTCAAACCTGGACCAATGGTTCCTATATTCAATTCCAGTTTAGTAGCAAACAATGGATAGAAGGTATTGTGAAAATGGTGAGAAATGATTCCATTACCATTGACCAAATTCAACTCAGACAGGTGGGCAATCAATTTGGATTTGCCAGTACCGATACCGCACATTTTGGTCTACTCAAATTGCATGTCAACGAAATCTATGGCATGCCCAAAAGGAAATCTGGTAATATCATTAGCAGTGGGGCACTCTTTCAATTAGGTGGTGGTGCCTATATCTTACTCAATGTTACTAATAGCCTGATCAAGGGAGAAGCCATTTTTGGACCACAGAACCTAACTGGTCTTGGGATTGCCGGAGGATTTTTTATCTTAGGCAAGATTTTACAATCTACACACAAGACTTATTTAAAAATGGGAAGCCGGTATAAAATGATCACCATTCAACTAGGCACCAATCCATAGATCAACATGCTCAAAAAAATCTGGCGTTTTACCAAAAAAGCAATGCTTTGGATGTTTGTCTCATCCTTATTGTATGTGGTTATTTGCAAGTGGGTCATGCCGCCAGTAACTATTACCCAAATCAGCAATGCATTTGGCTATGGTTTAAAAAGAGATTATGTGTCTGGATCAGCGCTTTCTTATAATGCTAAACTGGCGGCCATTGCCAGTGAGGACCAGGCTTTTCCAGATCATACGGGCTTTGACTGGGACGCCATTGAGAAAAGTTTGAAACCCAAAAAGAAAGGAAAAAAACGCAAACTCCCACTGGGTGCGGGAACCAGTACCATTACCCAACAAGTGGCCAAAAATGTATTCCTCTGGCAGGGTGGTGGTGTGTTCAAATACATTCGCAAAGTACCTGAAGCCTATTTTACTTTACTCATTGAATTGATCTGGGGAAAAGAACGCATCTTAGACGTCTACCTGAATGTGATTGAAACAGGGCCAGGCATCTTTGGCATGGAAGCCGCAGCACAGGCTTATTTTGGCAAACCCGCCAAACAATTGAGCCGTGCAGAAGCAGCCATGATTATTGCTTGTTTGCCCAATCCAAAAATCTTTACGGTAAAACCACAGAGCCGTAGGGTGGGTTGGCGCTATCCGCAGATACTGCGTGAGATGCACAATATAGAAGACGATCCAGACGTGTTAGAGATTATCAAATCACACTAGTGCACCCTGTAATTGCTCCACCGCTTCAATAGCTTCCTGTAAACGTTCTTGGTAATTCCCATTGATGATCACAAAGGGGGTAGACTGATTGATCAACAAGTCTTTGTAAATCTGGAACAATTCTTTTCTGGGACCATCTGCCGGATATTCTCTTAGTTCGTCCTGTACCCAAGGCAGGTCCGTATCACAGAGTAGGTAAAGATCATATTGACGCTGGGTTATTTGCTCCAGAATATAATGGTGACATTGTTGAAACACATACTCACACCAAACCTTCATCACATACATATCCGTATCTATAAAAAGCAAGGATTGGTCATTGTTCAAAGCCTCATTGGTATAACGGTCTTCCTGCGCCAATTGCTTTTTAGCAATAGTGAGCAGGTCATCATAGGTATAGGCTTTGCCATGAACGGTCAAGTGTTCTCTTGCATATTCAGGACACCATTGGGCAGAAAAATGTTCCGCCAGTTCTGCGCACAAACTGCTTTTTCCCGTTGACTCTGGACCAATCACAACTACTTTAATCAAACTCATGCCGTCTTGCTTTTTGTTGCCAGGTAATCAAACCTGCAATAGCCAATACCAATAGCACCATAAACTGAACACTGGTAAAGACATATCCTTTGATAAAGTACAACGGAATAGAAGCCATATTTGTTGCAATCCACCAGACCCAACTCTCTACTTTTTTTCTGGCCATGAGCCACATACCCGTAAAAGCGGTAGCACTGGCAAAAGCATCGGCCCAAGGAATGGCTTCGGGTGCAAATGCTTGTTTGGCCCAGGTAAGTGCACCAAATATGCTCAGATAAAACACGGCAAAGAAAGCTAGTTGTTGTACCCATTCCCTTGCACTACTAAATGTAACATGTAAGACCAGCTCCTGTTTGTGTGAGTCTTTCTTAGTCCATAAAACCCAACCATAAATACTCATGATGGTATAGTACAAGTTCACACTGGCTTCACCCAACAACTGCCCCTTCAAACTCAGATAAATGTAAATGATGGTATTGATCAGCCCAATGGGATAGACCAGTATATGTTCCTTTCTACTAAACCAAACACTGGCAATACCAGCAAAAACCGCAATGAATTCAAGCGGTCCCGTTTGTTTGATTCCGGTAATAAACTGTTCTACAAATTGGTCAATACTCATGGGAGGCACAAAATACAGAAAGCTATTGATTTGCCGACGGCTTGTTCAAGCCTGTTTTGAAGTAATAAATGATCCCGTCTTCAAATTCTTTTTTCAAAACCAGTTTTGCGTGTTGTTCAATAAAGGGAATATCAATTAGATCATCATTCACACCGTCATAAAACCAAACTACAATCAGGTCTTTGTGTGAAAACATTTCGTCCTGCTCTTTTGCAATTTCTTTATGAGGCAATGGTAGGGAATGCAGACCTGTTAAATGGTAGAGCCCACCCGGAGCATCCGCATAAATGGGCGCATTCAAAGCATCTTTGTGTTGGTTTATATAAGCCACCATGGGAGATTCCGTCCACTGTATTTCCGAATAACCAGGAATACCCGCGTCTTTGATGCCCTCCCAATTAAAGGCATTTAAAACATATTGATGCTTTAGTCCAAAACCCAAGGCCAATATGGCTGTGCCGATGGTCAAATATTTGAAGATCCTTTTGGTCTTGCTAATCAGCGCTGCAACAAAATATACAATTGTCAGGAGTAGGGGCAAGTACATGGGAGACAATAACCTACTACTCAAAGTTTCAAATCTAGACACCGAAGAAATGCCCAAAATAAAAATGGCATAGACTAAGAAGCAAGCCAAAACAGCCGTGCTTGTCTTATGATAATATTGTTGTTGAAAAACACGGAACAGTAATAAGGCTATTACCAAAATCAAGAGCACTAGCAAAACCATCGCGCCAGCAAAACCATTTTCTCCAATAAAGGGCAACCAGGTTCCAAGTACCCATCCACTATCT